>PWMO01000097.1 GCA_003558175.1 Spirochaetaceae bacterium | reverse complement strand
TGCTATTCGTTTCCGACGCCCGTGGTGCGCCGCCTGTGTGTGTGTTGTCTCATGTTTCATCTGTACCGAAGATAGCGCGAGTCCCGGCAAAAGTCACGTTGTCCGGTCGTTTGCGACAGCTGTGAGGCTGGATCCGAGCAGTATCACCGCAACCGTACCTGCCGCCGCAAGGAAGATCACCCCGACCCCGGCGAAGCTGCGGGTCGCCTCGGGGAACCCGAGGTAGGCCACACCCAGCGCCACCATAATTGCGCCGCCGAGCAGTTTGAGAATACGCGCCTGCGCTTCACCAAAGCTGAGCCGCCGCATGAACACAACCGCCGCCACAACCACCGCAATCTCGGCGCCCACATAGATCAGCAGGTAGAGCGCGAACAGCAGCGCGAAGGCGCCCTGGCTCACCCCCAGGGACGCGACGTATTGTGACCAGATGACCGGGAAGCCCGCGGTGCAGGGAAGCTCAACCACACTGATACCGAGGGCGAACAGGGCGGTGGTGGCGATGAGAGCCGGCAGCGACGCGCTCCGCTCAAAAATGGTGCGGCCTGAGCGCGCAATCACCGACTGGAAGCGTTCCGGTATCGTGAGCGAAAACCCCGTCTTGAAGGCAAAGTAATCCTTCATGTTGACCAGACCCATGGTCACCGCCAGCAACGCGACCACAATCCGTACCGCCAGTGGACCGGCTCCTGCCGTGAACGCACTGAACGCCGCGAACAGGCCCAGGATGAACAGGCCATACACGGTGGCGGTGACCGCCAGAAATACCAGCCCTACGGCAAGGGTGCGTGCGCGCGAGCCGGTGCGCACAATCAAGCCGATGAGAAACGTCAGCACCCAGAGCGAGCACGGGTTAAAGCCGTCGACCGCAGCGATCGCGCCGGTTACGGCAAACGCCGGCATGTCGGCCAACGTTACCCTTCCAAACAGCGGCAGATCGATATACTCGCGTGCAAAGCCCTGTTGCGGATGGTCAACGTCGCTCCAGCCGATTGTGAGACCAACCTGTACGGCAGCCGGAATCTCACGCGCGGCTGTGGCGCCAAACCCGATCCAGTACCTGCCGGGAAGGAAGAAGGCGGGAACCGCCAGACGGTCCGCACCCCAGCGCTCGGCGGTGCGCAGAAAGAGCTCACGGTTCTCGAGGTCATGCGAGACTTCATAGCGCTCGATGGTTAACCGGGGGTAGCGCGCAGCGAGCTCGTCCAGGAACGGTGCGGCGCGTGCGCACGCGGGACAGCCTTCAGCCCAGAAATAGAGCAGAACCGGATCCGCGTTGTCGAACGACAGGGCCGCGTCACGGCCGGGTCCACCATCCGCGGCAATCTGCTCGGGAGTCAGTCGCGGCCGGAACGTTCCGTTTTGGGCACGGTATGCCAGCTCGAGGGGAAGGTTGCGGTCAATGGCGGAGTTGCCCTGGTACGCGTTGTTGCCGATAATCAGGATCGGAAAGATCCGGTACTGCTGTCCGAACCGCTGCAGCAGTTGAACCGATTCTTCGCGCACGTTCGATTGCAGGATGTCGAAGGTTGAAGCCACTATCTCGAGGCCGTACCGCTCTTCCAGCAACGGTATGGTGTCGAGAAAGGTGTCGCAGTGCTCGCAGCCGATATCGCCGTAGTAGCTGAGCTCTACCCGCCCGGAATCTACCGCGTGCGTTGCGGTGGCGCCGACTATCAGAAGCAGCAACGCAATGGGCGGAACAACAGCGTTACGAAACATGAACGGCACCTGGCTCCACAAGCCCCCTCGAACAATGCCTGCACGGAATCCGTAGCAGTCTGTGCTGAGCAGTTTATATCGGAGCCGCGAAGCAGCGCAACTGGTTTGGCGGCGCATTCTGCCTCTCCCTGACCCGAAGCTATGCCGTATTTCCATGCACTTTTTGCGTTTAACGCAAAACTATTCATTGATTTTTGCACGATGACATGCTATGAAACTTGAATCGCTCACTCAAATTAGGAGGGATTACATGAAGTTGATTCATGCAAGGAAGCTCATGCTGGTGCTGCTGATGATGGCGGTTGCCGCTGCCGGATTTGCAGGCGGCCAGCGTGAAGGTGAAGTGATCCGTATCGGCGTTGCCGGCGCGCACAGCGGAGACCTCGCAAGCTACGGTTTGCCGACGGTGAATGCCGCCGAGCTGGTTGCAGAGCAGTTCAACGAACGCGGTGGCATCAACGGCGCCCGGATCCAGCTGATCGTCGAAGACGACGTCTGTCAGCCGGAGGTTGCCGCCAATATCGCCGCCAAACTGGTTGGTGACCGAGTAGCGGCGGTTATCGGTCACATCTGCAGTGGCGCGACCTTCGCGGCGCTTGGAACCTACCTGGACTCCGGCATCGTGGTGATTTCGCCTTCGGCAACCGCCCCTGATCTGACTCAGAGCGGTGAGTACCCCAACTTCTTCCGCACGATTGCGTCCGACGATGCACAGGCGCGGATGCAGGTTGAGTTTGCTCTGAATGAGCTTGGTGTTCGCCGCATCGCGGTACTGCACGATCGGGGCGACTACGGCCGCGGTCTCGCGGAAAACGCACGTGATTCCATCGAGGCGGATGGTCGTGGAGAGGTCGTAGTTTTCGACGGTGTGACCCCCGGAGCGGTGGACTACTCGGCAATTATCGCGCGCATTGAAGCGGCCAACGCCGAAGCGATCATCTACGGTGGCTACCATCCTGAAGCGTCGCGGATTGTCGGCCAGATGCGCGACCGCGGAATGGACACCCTGTTCATCTCCGGTGACGGCGTCAAAGACGACACCTTTATCCAGACGGCAGGCCCGGCCTCCGAGGGCGTCTACGCCACCGGACCAATGGACCTGAGTGGCAACCCGATCGCCATTGAGGGAGCCCGCCGACACCGCGAGAAGTACGGTGAGGATCCCGGCCCATTCTTCATCGAGGCATACGCTGCCGCGCTGGCGCTGTTCAACGCCATTGAGGCCGGCGGCGCAACGTTTGACGGCATCAGCAATGCCTTGCGCACCAACACGGTTGACACTTCGGTCGGACCCGTTCGGTTCGACGCCCGTGGCGACGCTGAAGGTGTTGGATTTGCCGTATACCAGGTACAAAACGGCCAGTATGTCGAGCTTCGCTAGCGAATTTTCGACTGAACTGACTACCGAGTT
>PWMO01000511.1 GCA_003558175.1 Spirochaetaceae bacterium | reverse complement strand
GCACTCTCTTCTCGCGGACCCTGGGAGAAGAGCTGTTCATCATCCGCCCCGACTTCCCACGACCCCAGCGCGTGCGTCTCGGCATGAGCACGGTTGTGGCGTCAGTCGTACTCTCCGACGGCAGTTATGTCGCAAGCACCGGGCGCAGCGTCGTGCGGATTCACGACGGCGAGCTGCAGGCACTCGAGCTTGCCCAGAACCCGCACGCGTTCGTCAATGTTCTTGCCGCGGGGCCCGAAGCAACGCTGTGGAACTGGGACATGATTACCGGCGCCCTGGTTGTGTTCACTGCGGACGGCGTCCGCACCGACACCGTTGTCCCGCTCGTGGCGGAACAGGACCGGCGTGCGGTTCGCGCCGTGCGGGTGCTGAGCGACGGCTCCTTTCTGCTTCTCACGACGCACGCGCTGTCGCGCTTTGACCGGCAGGGTGTCCCGATCTGGCGCATGACGAGTTTTCCCGAACCGCTCAGCGGCGATTTCAGCATGATTCATTCCATGGCGCTGGACGAGCAACGGGGCTACATCTACCTGCTGAACCCTGCGGCACAGCGCATGGTGCGCCTCTACGACCGGCACATGGCCCAAGACCCGAATCCGTTCGATGATCGGGTCGCCGCGCTGCGCAGCCGCGCGACGCAGGAAGCCGATGCACGCCATGATGCTGCCGATCTCGCTCCTGCTGACGCCGGCGCTGCACTTGCCGGCGCAGCGCTTCCCGACCTGGCCCGGCTCTACGAGGAAGCGGGCGCCGATGCGCTGGCGCTGGATGTGCGCCGAGCGATCCTTGAACGCCATCCGTTCGATCAAACCGCCGCCGACGCATTCGATCGAAGCGAAGGCCTCTTCATCGCGGGCCACGCGTCACGGGCTGCCGGCAACGCTCTGGAAGTCCTGCGCGAAATCGGGCCCGAGACCGCCCGCCCGCGCTACACCGTTGCGGTGCAGCAGTATGAGCAGGCACTGTCGCGGCTGCGCGGCAGCCCGGAAGAGCGCGATGCCGTCGCGCGCGAGCTGGCGCAGTTTCAGCAGTCGTTCCGGAGTTTTGTCTCGCCGCGGCAACGCCCACCGCGTCTCGACGTGGCGGGGCTGACGGACCTTTTTCCGGCGCTGATGCAGACCTATCGTACCCGCCCCGCCGGACACGCAAGGATCACCAATACGCAGGACGAGGAGCTGGCAGATCTGCAGCTGCGCACCGCTTTTCGCTACGCAGATTTCCCCACCCAGAGCGAGACGGTGGAGCGGCTTGCGCCTGGTGAATCCGTCGATCTGCCCATCTTTGTCACGCTTTCGCCGGACAGCCTGGCACTGCAGGAGGACATCCCGGTCCTGATGGAGTTTGAACTGCGCTACCACATCGCCGGGCGCGAAGAGCGGGCCTCCCGCACTCACACCGTCTTCATGCGCCGAAACACGGCACTGCTGTGGGATGACTCAGGAAAGCTTGCCTCATTCGTCACCCCGCAGGATGAGACGGTGCAGGAGTTTGCCCTGAGCGTTCTGCGTGAGACCGAACCGGCCGGCCTCTCGCTGTTCCCCGAGCCCATGGTTACCGCAGCCGTCCTCGTCGAAGCGCTCGGCCGCCACGGTATTCAGTACGTGACGGATCCCAACTCCCCCTTCACTGAAGTCTTCGGCAGGGTGGATCTGCTTGATACGGTGCGCTTCCCCCGCACAACCCTGCGGCTGCGCATGGGCGACTGCGACGATACCTCCGCGCTCCTTGCCTCACTGCTCGAGTCCGTCGGCATTGCCACCGCAATCATGACATCGCCCGGGCACGTCTTCATCGCATTTGATTCCGGCGAGCCCGCCGCCAACCGCTGGTTGTTCGAGAGCGAACGGCGGCGGGTCATTGCGCATGGTGGAACCCTCTGGATACCGATAGAAACCACCATACTGCAGCAGGGATTCAGCGCTGCCTGGGCGGAGGGCTCGCGCCTCGTTCATGCGCATGCGCAAGGCATGGAGTTCCTGCCGCTTGCAGAACAGCGCGCCAAGTACCCGCCCATTCCACTCGGCCCCGCGGCATTCCAGATCGTCGCTCCCGAAGGTGGTGATGTCGAGAAGCGCGTAAACACCGGTCTTGCGGATCTCGAGCGGAGTCTGTACACCGAGCGCCTTGCGACACTGAACGGAGCCCTCGTGAAGCAGAGCCCCGGCGGCCCGCAATGGACGCTGCTGCAGAACCGCGTTGGTATCCTGCACGCCAGAACCGGCGAGTTCGCCGCCGCCTATGCTGCCTTCACCACCCTCGCGCAAGAGTCTCCGGACAGTGTCTCCGCGCTGGTGAACCTGGCCAACCTCCACCTGCTCGAAGGCAATTACGCCGCTGCGCGCGATCGGGCTGAGCGAGCGCTGGCGCTGCGCCCCCGTTCGGTTGCCGCCATGAACGTCGCGCTTCAGGCAGCCGCGCTGGAAGCCACCCGAGCGGCCGCCGGCGAAGCAGAGAATGACGGAGCTCGGCAGACTGAGCACCGCGGCTTCGCGCGGACCACGCTGCTGGATCTCCACGAGCTCAATCCGGCCCTCGCCGGCCGCATTGCCGCGGCACACCCCGGCATCCTCGGTGGGGTGATCCCCGCCGCAAGCGACCGCGAGCCCGGCCCGCGCGCCTCCCACGCCCTCGGCGGCACGTTCCCGCTCCTGCTGTGGGAATAGGTGTGGGAGTAGGCGCGCATCGCTTTCCGCGGTGCCCGAGGGAGACGGCGTCGAAAAAAAACCACAATATTTGCACCAGATCCTAACTATTTCGCTACTGAATGTTTGACGTGAACGCAGTTTACGCACTAAAGTTACCAGACAGTGGGAACCGGCGCGCGGAAACCATATCCGGCGGCGTTCCAGCACAAGGAGGGAAAAGATGAAAAAGTTCAGGACCAGGGCGTTGATTTTTGCGGTCGCGCTTCCGTTCGGGCTTGTCGTACTGATGGGCCTCGGGCAAGCCGAACAGGCAGCAGTCGACGATAACCACCTGATCGTGGCAAACTTTGCGGAGACGCAGACCATGGACCCGCGAGCAGTAGAGGACACGGCCTCACACTGGATCAACAACCAGATATTCGACGGACTGGTACGCCGTACCGACGACATGGGTGTCGAGCCGGCGCTGGCAACGGACTGGTCGTTCG
>PWMO01000343.1 GCA_003558175.1 Spirochaetaceae bacterium | reverse complement strand
GCTTCGAGCCGCCGGCCGCCTGGTCGGCGTCTGGAACAAGATCGACCTGCTCGACCCCGCCGCTTTTTCCGGCGACCACGCCGCCGCGAGGGGCAACCACGCCGCCGCGCCGCTGCCGGCACCCGCGCCGCCACCCGGGTTCGTTCCGGTGAGTGTGACCACCGGTGCGGGGATCGAGGCGCTGCTGGACGAGATCGGGCGCCGGGTGCTGCCCGACTCCCTCGCGTGGCGCGGAGAACCGGTGATCGATTCGCTGCGGCAGAAGCAGCTGCTGGAGACGGCGCTCGAAGCGCTTGGCCACGTACTGGAGGGACTCGCCGAGGGAGTACCGGCGGACGCAGTGGCGCTCGACGTGGAAGAGGCGCTGCGCGCTCTCGGCGAAATCACCGGCGAGGTGACCACCGACGAGGTGCTCGACGCGATGTTTTCGGGGTTCTGTGTCGGCAAGTGAACTGCCAAGGCTATGCCGGCAAGTGACCAGGCTGATTCGGCAGGTTACAACGCCCGGGCAAGGTGTCACGCTCGCGCCGCCGCCGTTGCGCGGCGGCAGGGCAACCATCACCGCATTGACACGGCGATTGACACGGCGGGCGCGGCGGAGCAATAATACTCCCGGGTGAGGCTATGGAAAAGCGGCACTTTCGGCGTGCGGAGTTCGGAACACGGGGCGTTGCCGGCCTGGCGGACGGCTCGGTAGCATTCGAGCTGATTGACGTCTCGTTACGGGGTGCGCTGATTCACCCGCACGAGTCATCGCTGCTGAGAATTGGCAGTTATGCAACGCTCTCGATTGAGCTGCCGGGTTCCACGGAGCAGATTACCGCGGAGGCCGAGTGCGTACATCGCGAGCACGAGTACTTTGGCTTTCGCTTCACCGTGATCGATATCGACAGCATCACTCACCTGCGCCGTCTGATCGAGCTGAATACCCCTGAAGACGGCGATCTGGACCGGGAGCTTGCCTTTCTGGCGCGTTCCCGCGATTCCTGAGACAAACCCTGAGCGGAGTTCGGGTACCAATGGATTTTGACGCAATTGTTGTCGGCGGTGGACACGCCGGAATAGAGGCCGCGCTGGCGATCGCGCGGCTCGACTTCTCAGTGTTGATGATCACGCAGAATCTGGACTGCATCGGCAAACTGTCGTGCAATCCGGCTGTTGGCGGCCTTGCCAAGGGCAACATGGTGCGAGAGATAGACGCCCTCGGCGGCGAGATGGGCCGTCTGATAGATTCCACCATGATTCAGTTTCGGGTGCTCAACCGCAGCCGCGGACCCGCGGTACAGGCCCCGCGGGCGCACGCGGACAAGGCTGCCTACCAGGCGCTGGCAAAGCAGACGCTCGAACAGCAGAAGAACCTGGTCATCTTCCAGGACACCGTGCTGGACTTCATGCTTGACGGCGCCGGGCGTGAGGTGCGTGGCGTGCTCACCGAGCGCGGCAGGCGGTTTCAGGCGCCGAAGGTAGTGGTCACCACCGGAACGTTTCTCAACGGGCGGATCTTCATCGGCGAGTTCTCCATGTCGGCCGGACGGCTGGGTGAGCCCGCGGCAGCCGGACTCGAGCAGGGGCTGCAACGCGTGGGGTTCAAGCTCGGCAGGCTCAAGACCGGCACGCCGGCACGGGTTCACCGTGATTCGCTCGACTTTGACCGAATGGAGCCGCAGTTTGGCGATGAAGACATCGTCCCGTTTTCGTTCTCGCACGACACGGTCGATCGCCCCAGACTGCCCTGTTACGTTACCTTCACCAACGAGCGGACGCACCGCATTCTCAGCGACAACATGCGGCGCTCGCCGCTCTATTCGGGCAAGATTGTCGGCCACGGCGCGCGCTACTGTCCGTCCATAGAAGACAAGGTGGTCAAGTTTCCCGACCGCACCCGACACCAGATCTTCGTCGAGCCGGAAGGCCTGAATACCGCCGAGATGTATCTCAACGGCATCTCGACCTCGATGCCCGAAGACGTGCAGCGCGAGTTTATCCACACCATTGCCGGAATGGAGAACGCCTGGATCATGCGACCCGGCTACGCGGTGGAGTACGACTACATAGACCCGTCGCAGCTCTACCCCAGCCTCGAGTGCAAGATGGTACGCGGGTTGTACGTGGCCGGTCAGACCAACGGCTCTTCGGGCTACGAGGAGGCGGCGGGGCAGGGGCTGATGGCCGGCATCAACGCCGCGCGTTCGTTGCAGGGCAAGGAGCCGCTGATTCTCTCGCGCGCCGAGGCGTATATCGGCGTGATGATCGACGACCTGGTAACGCTGGGAACCGAGGAGCCGTATCGCATGTTTACCTCGCGCGCCGAGCACCGCCTCTCGTTGCGGCACGATTCCAGCGATATGCGGCTGGCCGAGATCGGGCGCGAAGTCGGCCTGGTGGGTGACGAGTACTACCAGCGTTTCCTGGAGAAGCGCGACGGAGTGTCCGAGATCAAGGAGCTGCTGCGCAAACGGCGCATGTCCGAAGCAGACATCGGCGCGTTGAAGCGCCTGACGGATGCCGAGGGCCGCCGGCTGCTGCAGTTTACCAACGGCTTCGATATCGACAGCTGTGTCGGCAAGAGCGGCTACCAGATGCTCAAGGTGCCGGAGGTGGGATTGACGCACCTGGCCGCAGTTGACGGTTCGCTCGTCAACGGCAAACCGCTGGAGTGGGCGCGGCAGGTCGAACTGGACGTGAAGTACGAAGGCTACGTGGCGCGTCAACAGCGGCAGGTAGACCGCTTCTACCGCATGGAGCGCATGAAGATCTCGCCGGACTTCGATTACGACGGAGTGCGCGGGATCTCCAACGAGGCGCGCGAGAAGTTCAAGCGCGTACGGCCGCTGTCGGTGGGGCAGGCGTCGCGGATTTCCGGTGTCCGCAACTCCGATATCGCGATTCTCGTGGTTACGCTGGGGCGATGGGCAAAGCAGGCGGGTTAAACCCGCACGCCCGGCTGAGTGACGCCAATCGCGACCTGCTGCGTGACGGGCTCTCGACCCTGACGCTCGCCGCGGACGATACGGTGCTCGACGGACTGGAACGCTACCTGGCGGAACTGCAGCTGTGGAACCGCCGCACCGACCTGGTGCGGTTTGCCGACACCCGCGAGCTCATCGTACGCCACGTACTCGACAGCCTGGCTCCCGCCG
>PWMO01000273.1 GCA_003558175.1 Spirochaetaceae bacterium | reverse complement strand
CGATAGCGTCCCGGTGCCAGCAGCAACTCGACAGGATCCTCACCGGTGCGGCCCGTTTCGGCGTAGCGGGGCCGGCGCCCGGCCTGCAGATAGACCGACTTGCCGTCCAGTCGCAGCTCTACCCCCGGCTCCGCGGCCATAACGCGCACGGCGCCCGGGATGGGGTTGAGCCGCGCCGCAAGCAGCAGGTCGCGCTGGTGCGCGTCGATCCGAAGCGCGTAATCCGACGGATAGTGCAGCTCGCTGCGGATGCGAAAGGTGTGCACCTGTCCGGTCTGCAGCTCATCCACCCGGGGCCCGACAAATGGAACCCAGCGTCCGCGCTGCTGTACCCAGACGTGTGGATCGGCAATCCGCTCGCCGCTTACCGCGTCGCGCACCTGCAGCTCAACCTGCAGCGGTTCCGGCCGCGGCGCGGGCACGGCAAAATCCAGCATCAGCGTGTCGGCGGTTGCCGCGGTCTCGCGCTGCACCGCGCGCGGCGCCAACCTGAACGAGTGCCAGAACAGCCGATCGGCGGCCGCGAGCTTTATGCGGTAGGCACCTGCCGGCTGATACACGCGTGTGGTTTCGAACACGCGGTAGTCGGCTGTCTCGAGCTCGGGGACCTCGGTAAAAAGCAACGAGACGTCTGTAACTTCGGGCACGTCGCCCCCGTCATCGACAAAGAGCAGGGCGCGCGGCTGCATTGTTTCCAGCCGCGTGTCCTCCTTCTGCACACGCAGGCGCAA
Organism: Spirochaetaceae bacterium; assembly: GCA_003558175.1. GTDB lineage: Bacteria > Spirochaetota > Spirochaetia > DSM-27196 > PWMO01 > PWMO01. The sequence continues at coordinate 2,415 of PWMO01000273.1, read as the reverse complement.
CGTAAACGCGCCGTACTCGTCGGCCTGGAACAGCTCGTAGTGGTAGCCGTGCCGATACCCGACGTAGGATGTCGCCACCGCGGCCGCAAGCAGTGCGGCAGCCGCGGCCGGCGCCGCGCGCGCGATGAGGGAGCGCCGCTTCAGCGGGGTCCAGCTGCCGCCCAGGAAAGCGCTGATCCGCTGTGGTGCAGGCGCGCGCCGTTTTCCGCCGAGTGATCTTTCCAGCAGCCGCAGCACCTGCCCCAGCTCCTGGAACCGCCGCCTGGGCTTTACCCGCATGCAGGTCCGAATGAGGCGACGCGAGAAGCGGCTGATCTTTGGATTGATCTTGTGCGGCTTGACGTATTTCCCCTGCTGAATCAGGCGAATGGCCTCGGCGGTCATGGTGCCGGGAAACGGCTTCTTGCCGGTAAGCATCTCGTAGAGCATCACGCCCATCGAGTAGACATCGGCCCGGCGATCCACACCGCGCGTATTTTCAAACTGCTCGGGAGCCATGTAGGAAGGCGTACCGAGCGTCATGCCGTCGCGGGTCAGTCCGGACTCCACTTCTTCGTGCAGGCTTGCAATACCAAAGTCAACCAGCTTCACATGCCCGTCATGGGAGATGAGGATGTTGGCCGGCTTGATATCACGATGCACCACGCCCCTGCCGTGCGCATACGCAAGCGCGCGGCAGCAGTCGCGGAAGACGAGCAGCGCGATCTCCTCCGGCAGGTAGCGCTCGCGCCGCAGCAGCTGCTCGAGTGAAACACCGTCGACATACTCCAGCACGATGTAGTACGAGGATCCCTCGCGGAAGTGGTCGTATACATCGACGATGTAGTCGTTCTTGAAATCCATCATGATGCGCGCTTCGCGCCGGAACCGCTCGCGCACTGAGGCGTCTCCGCGCAGCGTCAGCTTCTTTATAATGACGAAGCGGTTCAGCGTCGGGTGTTCCGCCTTGTAGACGGCACCCATGCCGCCCTTGGCGATCTCCGAGATGATCTTGTACTTTCCGACCGTTTCAGGCTTGCGCGGCATCGTCTCTGCTTCAGTCCTTCTTCATCACGACGGTCTTGTTGACCTCGACGAACTCTTCGGTGATGGCCTGCGTGGCTTCCGTCAGTTTCTGCTCTTCTTCGGCGGGCTCGAGCTCTTCGCGATGCACGGCGATCTTGAATATCGGCGAGCTCTTCTGGATCGGCCCCACGTTGAACGCCACCGGATCATCGACCACCACGTCGTCGGCAAGCTCTGAATGCTCGTGGGTTGCCGTATCCGGCACGTCCTGGCGCAGGCCGATACTGGCGTACTCTACCCGTCGCCGTTCCTCCACCACCGGGCCGATGCTCAAAATCGAACCGGAGTAGGTCAGAAGCAGTGCCCCCCGTGCGTCGTCGCGGGGGAGCTCGTCGACCTCCTCCATGTTCAACTCGTCGAGCTTCTCCTCAAAGATGCGCTTCTTCTCCAGCCAGCCTTCGGCAATTCGCTCCACCGATTCATCGGTGTTGGGCAAACCCGAGGTAGCGGTTATCTGCTCGATGTGATCGCGAATCTCTTCCGGTATCTGGTCCAGGTACACTCCCATTGCGCTCCTCCCGTTAACAAATGTTGTGTGTATTCATTGTAGACACAACAAGAACGAAAATTCTACGTCCGCAGGTCCCGAGAGCACGGTATAATGCCGGGAGTGTGCTACGTTTACTCTGTAACGTGGTGCAGAGAGGAGGTCGCCGTGAATTCCGAGTTCTCGCAATTGCCGCCGCGCATCCAGCAGCATCTGCAATCGGTCACAGAGTCATCGGGCCTGCCACCGGGGGAAGACTCCCTGGCTCGCATCACCGCAAACTGGCTGGACAAACGTCGCATGATGGAGGCCCAGGCACAGGCGCTGGACATGCCGGCTGTTGATCATATTGCCGCAGACGATCCGCGCGCCCTGCTGCTGTTGACCTATTCCGGGTCTTTGATCGCGGTGGGAATTGAACGTCCTGAAGGGCGCTGGTTTGAGTATGCCAGCATCGCTCTGCGCGACGACGTGCCGGACCTCGTACGCGGCGACGCGGTGCGCCTGGCAGAAGATGTCCGAGTCGATCACCCGGCAGCGTTCGAGAACTGCGAGGTCAGCCGCAGTTCCGATGTGCTCGTCATTCGCACCTTTGAACCGGATCTCGAACCGTCCGAACAGGAGCGCCGCCTGCGCGAGGCAACCATCTTTCTCACCAACGGTTTCGTGAAGCTGAACCAGACGCTGACAATGCCGGGGGGCAACATTGAGCATTTTACGCTGCGTTCGATGGTGCAGTACCTGGCGAAGAAGAACGGTGTGACGCAGGCGGTGGCGCGCCAGATTGTGGACGATTACCTGCAGATGATCGAGGCGGGCGTGCTGCTCGGCGAGCGGGCCCCGCTCGGCAGGATCGGCCGCGT
>PWMO01000301.1 GCA_003558175.1 Spirochaetaceae bacterium | reverse complement strand
TCCAACGAGCCGGACGAGCAGGCCCGGATAACGGAGCGCTACCTGGCCGCCGTACACGCCGGTCACTCCTGCCTGGTGCGCACGGAACGTCCGGTGGAAGGCAGTGCGCCTGCGGCGGATACCGCAGAGGCTCTCGCCCGCTTCATGGGCAAGCTCGTCTGCCGTCTCTGGAGCGCAGCCGCCCCGGCTGCGCTCGTGTTGAGCGGCGGCGACACAGCGGTCAAGACGGCCGTCAGCCTCGGCTGCGCCGGCTTCAGCATCGAGGCCGAGGTGCTGCCCGGGATTCCGCTCGGACGCTTCATCTCTGCCGCCTCTGAAGACCGGCACGGAGACACGGCCGCCCGCCCGCCCGCGGTCTCGCTGGAACGCATGCGTGTGGTAACCAAGGCCGGTGCGTTCGGACCTCCGGACGCCCTGCTCGCTATTCTGCAGTACCTCGAGGAGCATCGACCATGATTGCAATAACAATTGGTGACGCCAACGGAGTTGGCCCGGAACTGGCGCTGAAGGCGTGGACCGAGGGGCTCTTTGCTCCTGACACGCTGGTGATTGGCGACATAACGGCACTCGAGCGCGCGCGTGAGGCGCTTGCGCTGGACGTTCCGCTGCAGCTGACGGACGAGGAGGCGCTGCAACCGGCAGCCAACGCCCTGTCGGTCATCAATCCCGGCATGCTGCAAGCGCAGGACATCGAGCCGGGCAGGCTGTCACGGGCGTGCGGAGCCGCGGCGGTGGCCTATGTCGAGACGGCCACTCGTCTGGCACTTGCGGGACGTATCGCGGCCATGGTCACGCTGCCGATTAACAAGGAGGCGGTCGGCCAGTCGCGTCCCGGCTTCTCCGGCCACACCGAGTTTATCGCCGAGCTGTGCGGGACCAGCGGTACCACCATGATGCTCGCCTCAGAGCGAATGATCGTAACCCATGTCAGTACGCACGTGCCGCTGCGCATCGCCGTAGAGCGAGCGCGGCGCGAGCGCATCCTCGAGGTCATCGAGCTCACCGACGCTGCGGTCCGTCGACTGCGCCCGACGGCGCGAATCGCGGTTGCCGGACTCAACCCGCACGCCGGAGAGCACGGGGCGTTTGGCAACGAGGACAGCGAGCAGATTGAGCCGGCGGTGCAGGACGCCCGTGCACGCGGGATCGACGCGTATGGCCCGATAGCGGCGGACACCGTGTTCTACCACGTGCTCGAGACCGGACGCTACGACGCGGTGGTCTGCATGTACCATGACCAGGGTCATATCCCAATGAAGACCATTGACTTTGACGGCGGGGTGAATGTCACGCTCGGGCTGCCGATTGTGCGCACATCAGTTGACCACGGAACCGCGTTTGACATCGCTTACAAGGGAATCGCGCGCACCCGCAGCCTGCATGCTGCCTACAGGATGGCGCAGCTGCTCTCGTCAGATGGACAGAACCTTTCGCGCCCACCAGGCGCCCTGCACGGGACCGGCGATTCGCGATCATCATGACCGACGGAAGATCGTTTCGGCCCGCCAGGGGCCGAAGCCGAACCGCTGCGCACGCCGCGGATGCGCCGACCGCCCGCCCGCCGGCGCAAGACGCAGCGGCGGCACACGCTGCAGACGCCCACGTCGCCAGAACCAACGCCGTCCGCTTGCTGGGGGCGCACTCGGTGCCTCACCGCCTGGTCGGCTATGAACATGATCCTGACGCCATGGATGCCGTTTCGGTCGCGCACAAGATCGGAGTCGAGCCGGAGACGCTCTTTAAGACGCTCGTTCTGCGTGGCGACCGCAGCGGTCCACTGGTGTGCTGCATCCCCGGCCCGCTGGAACTGAATCTCAAGAAGGCAGCGTCGGTCAGCGGCAACAAGCGGGTTTCGCTGATCGCAAGCCGCGACCTCGTGGCGACAACCGGGTACGAACGGGGCGCGTGTTCACCCGTGGCGATGATCAAGCCGTTTCCTGCCTATATCGATGAGAGCGCCCTGTTGTTTGAAGAGATCGCTGTCAGTGCCGGCGTCCACGGTGGCCAGATTCTCATCGCTCCGGCAGAACTGGCGCGCTTCATCGATGCCGACCTCGTCGACCTGACCTGACCTCACCTCGCGTGACCTCACCGAATCCGGCAACGGTGCGGCAGCCTGCATTCGATTCTGCGATCTTCCGGCGATCTTCCGGCGATCCAGCGATCCGACGATAGAATATTTGCAATTCGGTAATACAGGGCGTACAATAAGTCTCGTGAACTCATCGTCCGGACGAACGTCGGGCAGCCGGTCGCGAAACATCAATGAGCTCCTCGAGACGGTGGATTCGGTTCATCACATCCAGGAACTCGACGAACTGCTGGAACGAGTGCTCCTCGAAAGCCGAAGATTCGTGGGAGCCGATGCCGGAACCCTCTACCTGAAAGCGAAGAACCGGCTGTTTTTCAGCTACGTGCAGAACGACACCCTGTTTGCACGCAACCAGGCCGAATCACGCTACGTCTATTCGAGCCGCAGCCTGCCGCTGGACAACCGTTCGCTGGCCGGCTACGTTGCATCGAGCGGTGAGAGCCTGCTGATCGACGACGTCTACCATATCCAGAGCGACGTGGATTACTCCTTTAACCCCGCCTTCGACCAGAAGACCGATTACCTCACTCGTTCGATGCTGATTGTGCCGCTGATGACCCGGTCCGAGCGGGCGGTAGGAGTTCTGCAGCTGATCAACGCCAAGGACCAAGCCGGCCGCGTTGTGCCCTTCTCTGAACTCGATCGCCGTTACGTCAACCAGTTCGCACGCCACGCAGCCAACGCCATCGAAACCGCGCGCATGGGCAAAGAGATGGTTCTGCTAATGGTAGAGCTGGCAGAGCTTCGCGACCCGCACGAAACAAGCCGACACGCCAAGCGCGTGGGCGCCTATGCCGCTGAACTGTACGAGATCTGGGCGCAACACCACCGCGTGCCGGAGCGCCACATACGTCGCAACCGCGGCATGATCAAGACCGCTGCCATGCTGCACGACATCGGCAAGGTGGCGGTGAGCGACGCGATCCTGAAGAAGAGGACGTCGCTGTCCGACGAAGAACGCAGTCAGCTGCGCTGGCACACGGTGCTGGGGGCTCGACTGTTCAGCCGCACCGATTCTCCGTGGGACCAGATAGCGCGCGAGGTAATTCTCAACCACCACGAACGCTGGGACGGTGGCGGCTATCCCGGCACGGTGCGGTCGCTCAACGCGCCACCGGGAAGCTTCGGCCGCGGCAAGCGTAAGCAGGAGATCCCGGTCAGCGCTCGCATCGTAGCGGTGGCCGATGTATTTGACGCGCTGATCTCTGAACGCGCCTACAAGAATCCGTGGGTACTTGAACGTGCCGTCGACTACATCAGCCGCAACGCCGGCACTCAGTTTGACCCCGAAGTAGTGGAAATCTTCCTCGGCATGCAGGATGTCGTAGCCTCCATCAGACGCAAGTACTCATATTGAGCGCAGCTTCCCGGAAGCAGTGCCGCCGGCAGTCCTGCCGCTCATTGAAATGATTCGACTCACCCGACCGACTTGATCGCGACAATCAAGGCCACCTGTGTTACAATCGGGTAAAACCACACATCACACAGGAACAGAAATGGCAAATTCAGACCAAAACAGACCCTGGAGTTTCCTCGAGCAGTATCGAGGGACGCATTTCAACGGTACCTGGCCCACTCTCCCTGAGCTGTTTACCATTACGGCGGAACGCTACTCGGATCGCCCCTGTTACACGGTCTACGATCCCGACCGGGTAAGCATGACCTATGCTGAAAGCCTGGCCGTGATTCATCGAGTTGCCAATTTTCTGCGCTCAATCAAGATCGATCATGGTGACAAGGTCGCCGTGACGGGCAAGAACAGTCCGGAATGGGCCGTCGCCTACATGGCCATTCTGTTTGCCGGCGCAACGGTGGTACCGATCGACTACCAGCTGAAGGACGCAGAAATTGACAAACTGATGCAGGTATCGGACGCCAAGGCACTCTTTGTTGATGAAGAGCGCTTCGAACACTTCAGCTCGCGCAAGGCCGCGCCTCGTGGGGTGTTCAGCCTCTCGCGCAACCACGAGCCCTACATCTACGACCTGGAAGCCAAACGCGACCACGCCATCACTCCTGCCGGCGAGAATGACCTTGCTGCAATCCTGTTCACATCAGGCACAACCGGCACCCCCAAGGGCGTCATGCTGACGCATTACAACTTCGTATCGGACTGCTTTCTGGCGCAGGCAAATCTGGCGATCTATCATAGCGACATCTTCTACGCGCTCCTGCCGTTGCACCATTCCTACTGCATGCTTGCGGTCTTTATCGAGAGCATGTCGGTTGGCGCCGAGCTGGTGTTCGGCAAGCGGATGGTAATCAAGCAGATCCTCCACGATCTCAAAGAAGCACGGGTCACCATGTTCCTCGGGGTTCCAATGCTCTTCAACAAGGTGCTCAACGGCATCCTGCGTGGCGTACGCCAGAAAGGCGTTGTGGCATACGGTCTGATTCGGTTTCTCATGGGCCTCAGCGGTCTGATCAAAAAGGTCTTCAAGCGTAATCCAGGCAAAAAGATCTTTCACGGCGTTCTGGAAAAGGCGTCTCTTGCCACGGTCCGTATCTGCATCTCCGGAGGCGGACCGCTCGCGCCCAGCGTATTCCGCCGCTATAACCAGCTCGGAATAGACTTCGTCCAGGGCTACGGTCTCACCGAAACCGCGCCAATCCTGACGCTCAACCCGGTTGACCATTACAAAGAGACAAGCGTGGGCCGCGTCATACCGCAGGTTGACATGAAGATCATCGAACCGGATGAGCGCGGCGCGGGTGAAATTGTAGTCAAGGGGCCGATGGTTATGCAGGGCTATTACAACCTGCCGGAGGAGACCGCGGAGGTTTTCACTGACGACGGCTACTTCAAGACCGGGGATATCGGTTATCTCGATCACGAGAACTACCTCTACCTGACCGGCCGTGCCAAGAACATGATCGTCACCGAAGGCGGCAAGAACGTCTATCCGGAAGAGATCGAGAACAACTTTCAGCTGCATGAAGAAATTGAGCAGATCATGGTGCGCGGGTATCAGCAAGACGAAGCAAGCCGTGTCGAGCTCATAGAGGCGCTGGTCTTTCCCAACCAGGAGCTGTTCAAAGAACAGCTGGCGGCCGGAGACGAAGGCCGCAAGGCGATTGTCGACCGTATCAACGCCATCGTGGCCGAGGTAAACCACGACATGCCGCCCTATCAGCGCATTCGGCGTGTAGAGGTCCTGGACGAGCCGATGGAGATGACCACGACCAAGAAGATCAAACGGCACGTGGTCACTGAAGAAGATCAGGACTGATCGTGTACAGCAGCGTGCCGCGACACACCCTGTCGCGGCCGTTCTGCTTCGCGCGGGGAGGCCCCATCCCGGCCGGCCGGTGAAACCCGTCCGGCAAAACGTGGCGCAGATCGAGCAGCCCGTCTTCGGCTTCAGCCGGCCGCACACCTGCAAGGCTGGTGCCGGCTCCGACAAATACCGCTGCCGCGGCACCGACTGCCAGCAGCGCACTGAGAAAGAACCGGCGAGCTTCCGCCCTGCCGCCCGGACCGACGGTTCTGAGAGAACTACCCGCAGCGGCCGCATGAGATTGCTGGTCAGCAATCGCCCCGCCGCAACCTCCAAGGCGCTTGCGCATTATGCGGCCGTCGACTATTCTGCGGCAATCGGCATGAATCACTTCAAGCACTGTACCATTGTTCCCGGAACCATCGATTCACACTGTCACCTGACGGTTGCGGCGGACCGTGGTGTACCGGTGGCCGAAGTAGTTTCGAACTGCTTCGAGAGCGGCATGGCGGCAATGCTGGATATTGCAATCCAGGCCGACGACCTGCCGCAGAGACGGCGTATGGTCGGTGACGACCGGCGCATTCTCTTCAGTGCCGGGGTACACCCGGCGCAGGCGGCAGATACCACCGTTGAAGCTGCCGCCGCTTCCATCCGGAACGCGGCCGGCGATCCTGCAATCGTCGCCATTGGCGAGACCGGACTCGACTGGTATCGCGGGCGTGAGCATGCGGCAGCTCAGCACGCACTTTTCGAGGCGCAGATCACCCTTGCCAATGAGCTCGATTTGCCGCTGATCGTCCACAACCGCCACGCAACCGAAGACATCTACACCGTTCTCCGCCAATCGCCGGTACATCGGGGCGGCATCATGCACTGCTACTCCGCCGGGCCCGAATGGGTTGCATCGTTTGTCGATCTGGGATTTGCGATATCGTTTGCCGGCAACCTGACATTCCCGCGGTCGGATGCGCTTCGTGCGGCCGCGGCACTCGTGCCTCCCGACTCCCTGCTCGTAGAGACCGACGCGCCTTTCCTGGCACCGGTGCCGGCTCGCGGCCGACCTAACCATCCGGGCTATCTCGGCCATACACTGTGCGCTCTCGCCGAACTCCGCCGGGAACCGCTGGAGGAACTCGCTCACCGCACGCGCGAGAACTTTCTCACGCTCTTCCCGCGGGCGCGCTCGCGCCTGACTACGCGGGAGGCAGCAGAATAGAAACCACGGTCCCGCTGCCCGGCACGCTGGAAACCGAGAGACTACCGTCATGAGCTTCAACGATGTTCTTGACAATCACCATGCCAAGCCCGGTTCCCCCTCCGCCGGAGGAGTAGAACGGCTCAAAGACCCGTTTCACCGTATCGGCGTCCATGCCTCGTCCGTTGTCGGACACCTCCAGCACAAGGTTTCCGGCGCGTTCAAAGGCACCGATCGCCAGCACTCCGCCACGATTCATCGCGTTGCGGGCGTTGTCGGCCAGATTGACAAACACGCGCAGCAGCCGCTGCTCATCGAGAAGCACCGGATCCTGCCACGCAACGTCGATGTCGATCCGCATATCTTTAGCGGTAAAGCGATCTTCCACCAGCGACCGAAACCTTGAAAAGAACTCCCGCAGGTCGACCAGCCGCATGTCGAGCCGAATCTCGCCTCTCGAATAATCCAGCAGTTCACCTGAAAGATCTTTGAGCCGGTCGGCCTCGCGCATCACACTGGAGGCGTACTTCTCAACCCGAACCCGTTCGACCGGGTGCGCCAGAATGAGTTCGGCGTAGCCTCGAATGGCGGAGATGGGATTGCGCAGGTCGTGCAGGATCATCGAAGAAAACTTACCGACGTTGGAGAGACGTTCATTGCGCAGCAGTTCGTCCTGGGCGTCCTTCAGCTCGGCATAGGCGCGTTGCAACTCCTGGTTCTGACGGTGAAGGCTGGCCACAAAGCTGTCATTACTCTGACGAACCATCGCCGACAGAGAGCGCAAAATCGAACGCGCCACGGTAGTACTCTGCTGCAGCACTTCCTGGAAGTGCTCGCGTGCCAGATAGAGCAGGGTTGTATCGGTTCGTGCGATGACCGTCGCGCTGCGCGGAAGATCATCGACCAGCGCCATCTCGCCAAAGATGTGCCCGGCACCATGCGCCGCCAGACGGTCACGGCTCGGCAGGTCGTAATCTTTCCAGACTTCTACCTCACCCTGCAGCACAATGTAGAAGCGGTCGCCCGCACTGCGTTCGCGGAAAACGATCTCACCGGCCTGAAACGAGGTCTCCCGACATCGCTCACTGATGATTCGCAGCTCCTCGTCTCCGAGGTCACGGAAGAAGTATACTTCGCGCAGAAACGCCGTGTGCTCGCTCATCAGTCTTGCAAATGCCTCCATCACCCCGCAATACTACAAAAAAGGACCCGTCCGCAATGGAGGGTCCTTCCGGGGATCGAGTGTCCGCACCTTGTCGTGCGTTCGGCACAACCTGCAGCGCGGAGCGCTTGCCTCACCAGCCGTCGACCATGTCGTCTGGATCGCGACTCTCTTCAGTGTAGAGGTCGGTCACAACGCGCAGATCGTCGAAGTACACATAGTACGATCCGTAGGTCTCCAGCAGCGCGGGACGAATCAGGAACCCAAGGATCTCTATACCGGCCAGATGTGGATAGTGAATGTTCCGTTGAACGATGTTCGGCGGAATGGCGGCCGTCATGCGCCTCCAGCCGGAGAAGTTCATCGGGCCCATGTAGAGTTGCCCGCGATTGCCAAACTGGTCTCGAATGATGACGTACAGGTCATGGTTGAAATTTCGTCCGACCACCCAGACGGAAATGGTCTTGGCGATTCCGGGCACGGGCAGCGGGCGGATCGCCTCAACCGATATGTTGGTCATTCCGCGGCGGAAGAACTCGGTCTTCACACCCAGCACGTAGTCGTCCGGCTCTTCGATGCCTGCGGCAACTTCAGCCTCGATCGGCTCCTTGTCAATCGGACCACCCTCGAGACGACGATGGGTAATCAAGCCGGCATCATTGGGAACGTACACGCGCCAGAAACCGGGATCTTCGAACCGTGAGATAGACACTTCCTGCAGCGCTTGCTGGGCCGTATCCTGGCCGAGTTGATCGGCCTGTATGTCGTTCGCCTGCTGGGAAAACAGGAGCCCGCCAACGACCATGAGTACCAAAAGGAATACTGCTCGTTTCATTACCTTATCTCCTACATTCCTCTTGCTTCATTCCAGAGGCGTTCAACGGCTTCCGGATCACCCAGTTCTTCACCGTCCCAGTAGTCCTCAGCGAGGTTGGTGACTACACGCAGCTCGTCAAGGTAGACGTAGAACTCGTTGACCCGTTCGTTCGGACGAGTCCAGAGAACGAGCTTGACCAGCTCGAGACCGCGACGCTGCGGAACGTAGGTGACTGCCTGAGGAATCCAGGTCGGAATGTCAACGAAGATGTTTTCCCAGCCGCGGAAGTTGATGTCACCCATGCGCAGGGTGTGCACGATCCCGCGGTGGTCACGGAGCTGGACGTCGACATAATAGCTGCGATTTGAGCCCCAGACCCAGAGATCGAGCGACAGAGCCGTCCCGGGTAGCGGGATGGCTCGCGGAACCAGTTCTCCGTTCCCATCCTCCTGAGCCGGGATTATCTCGAGGTAGTTGTAACCGATACGATCAAACCCGCCACGAACGCCGAGAGACCGCAGCGTGACGCCTTCCGGTTCCGTGCGATGCAGAGCTTCCGGCCAGGTACGTACCCATTCCCAGTCGAGCAAATCGTCGTTCACGAAGCGGCTTCCCCGGACCATCCATTGACTGCTCGGATCGTTGAAATCATCGAGCACAACGGAGTTGATCATTGGCCGACGCATCTGGGCCATGAGCGGCGACGTAGCGAGTACGAACAACGCCAAGACACAGACGAACAGGCGAATACCCTGTTTCATTCCTTACTCCTTCCTCATCATCGTTGGTAGGCGCGAGCAATTAGCTCCCCAAAGTATATTTGCATCGTTTCCCTTTGTCAAATGACGACCCGACGCCGCTGCGACCCGACCCCGGGCGATCGGGGATGCTCCGGCCAAAACGAAAGCCGCCTGCCGCATTGACCCACCGAAGCGTGCATTCTCACACAACCCATTCCCCCGTTGTCAATCTTCGGCAGGGTCAATCATTAGGTTGAGCGATAAATTTGACTTTGTGGCGAAAAAGTAGCGAGCCTCGGCCACCGGCGGCTCCGGCGTTCCTTCCGCAGCGTGCTGCAGCGCAGTCTGCAACGCGTCCGCCCAGCGACTCTCTACCCAGCCCAGCAGTCTCTGAGACTCACCGCTCACTGCAAGCGGCGCCTCGGTAACGATACTGGCATCACGCCTCTCTTGCAGCAGGTCCCAGGCCGTATCGTTGCCGGCGCCGAGAAAGAGCGCCACAACAACGACCGGCTGCTGCTCTCCGTTGCGCATGCTCTCGGTGATCGCGTCACGAAGGGTGCCTGCACCGGGAGTCGCGGAGAATTGGCGCACCGACACGCGATTGGCGTCAAATCCCCGCGACTCGAGTTCTCGCTGCGCCGCCTCGCGAAAAGCGTCCGCCTCCCTCGCCCGCTGCGGTGAGTCAACGAGAAACAGCCCGACAACGCGGCCGTCGGCCGCCTCGGCCGCGCCCGCTGCAACCTTCGCCGCCGTTTCAAACGCTGCGATTCGGTCAAACGGTACCGGTTGCACCGCGGGGTGAGGTACGTCCGCTCGGGAACCGAGCAGGTAGAAACGACGGTCGGGAAACGTTTCCGCGACCGACACCAGCAGGCCGGCGAGCAGCGAGGGAGCAACGACGAGTTGAGCCGGGCTCGACGCAACTGCCTCCCGCAGATGTTCAGCTGAGACCGAAGGAAGTACCGTGACCTGCGGTGTGCGGCCTTCAGCCCGCACCGTGTCGGCCAACGCACCCGGCAACGGGGTGTCGTCCTGCGGAGCCGCAGCAAGAATGGGGTCAAGGATGATCAGGGTGTCAGGCGAACACGCGGGGGAGAGAAATACCGACGACAGCAGCAACAGCAGAACTGCATTGGGTACTGCACGTGTCGTGCGCATCACGCCCAGCCCGCCGGATGCTCAATGAACCGGTTCGTCGGTGTGCACGGACCGGTCTCCAGTAGTGTGCACGGACACTGCCTCCGCGACCACGCTCGAGAACCCGCGATCGGGATAATAGGCGGTGCGCAGAAGCAGGTATCCGGCTACGCCCGCCGCGGCCAACAGGAGTCCCGCCAGGATGCCGTAACCGGTGTACCGCAGCGACAGCAGAAGCGGCGTCACGGCAACCGCAGCAGGCAACCCCGCGATGAGAAGAGTGTACAGCGCGCGCAGCGGCAACCGCCCCTCGCGCATCCACGCTCCAAACAGCACCGGAACCAGCACGGTCATTGTGGCGCGATGTGACGGCAGTAACACGGTCTGGTAAGCGCCGCGGAACGATGTATCGAGGACGATCTCCGCGACCGCCGCCACCGAAAGAAAAGCTGCCAGGAATACCGTCATGACCGGGATCATCGCCCGGTCGTCGCGCAGCGCCAGTCGATGGTAGAAGAGAAAGAAACCGGCGAGACCCAACAGATACGGGATGTACCCGTCACGCAGCACGAAGAAGAGATAGGCATCGGACGCAGTGTATCTCAGGTCCATCAGGAGGCCGCTGAGAAACGCCGCCGCCAGTCCGACGACGTACCACAACGCGCCGCGAACCAGCGGACCCAACAGCTCGACCCGATCACCGGTGAAGCGCAGCGCGATATAGCAAGTGAGAGGAACTGCAACAAGCGCGAATAGTATCATAGTCTTGGGCGGAGGCTATCACGATCGCTCCGGTGTGCGCAATATGCCGCCGCACGCAACGCGGTGCTGCCGGTATTGACAGGTTCCGGTGGTCAACCTAGTATCTCGAAAAGCATGACTCGCCGCAGCGACTCGACAGACACAACACTGACAGACACGACGCTGGTTGTCTCACCTCAAGACTTGACCCTCGATGACGGCGTAACGCTCGACAGCGGCCGAAGCCTCGCTCCCATCACCGTGCGCTACGAGACCTACGGCGAACTGAACGCCTCGCGCACGAACGCGGTTCTCATCGTGCACGCGTTCTCCGGCGACGCTCACGCCGCCGGCTTTCATCCCGGAGCACAGAAACCCGGCTGGTGGGACAACATGATCGGACATGGCAAGCCGTTTGACACTCGCCGCTACCATGTCGTCTGTTCCAACGTGCTCGGAGGCTGTCAGGGCACCACCGGCCCCGGCTCGATCGATCCGCGGACCGGACGCCCCTACGCGCTCTCGTTCCCGGTAATCACCGTCAACGACATGGTTAAAGTGCAGAAGCGGCTTATCGATCACCTGGGAATTGAACGGCTGCTTTCGGTTGCCGGTGGCTCGATGGGCGGCATGCAGGCGCTGGAGTGGGCGGTCACCTACCCCGACTCGCTTGCTACCGCTATCGTACTGGCCTCCACACCCCGACTGACCGCACAGGGCATCGCCTTCGACGCCGTGGGCCGTAACGCAATCATGTCGGATCCGCGCTGGCGCAACGGCGACTACTATGACCACGAGCCGCCCGCCCGCGGACTGGCAATCGCGCGCATGTTGGGTCATATCACCTATCTATCCGAAGAATCGATGGGAATGAAGTTCGGCCGCAAGCTGCAGCAACGCCGGCAGTTTGGCTTTGATTTCTCGGACCAGTTTGCGGTCGAGAGCTACCTCGAGTACCAGGGCGGCAAGTTTGTCGACCGCTTTGACGCCAACTCCTACATCTATCTGACCAAGGCCATGGACTATTACGATATCAGCGACCGCTTCGACAGCCTCGAAGCGGCGTTCGCTCAGGGCGCCTCCAAGTACCTCGTGATCTCTTTCACGTCGGACTGGCTCTACCCACCGTACCAGTCCAAAGAGATGGTCTTCGCGATGATGAAGGCAGGAAAGGACGTCTCTTACGCCGAGTTGTCGAGCCCGTACGGCCATGACTCGTTCTTGCTGG
>PWMO01000302.1 GCA_003558175.1 Spirochaetaceae bacterium | reverse complement strand
GCTTCGACCAGGTCCTGGAAGAAATGCGTGCCAAACGAGACGTCGGGCAGGTAGTCGCCGGTCTTTTCCGCTACCTCTATCAGAACCGCTGTGTTGCTGATGTCGGCGTAGGTCGTTCCGACACCCAGCCGGATATCGCCGCGGCTGCCCCAGCGTCCCGGCCCGATCAGGATGAAGCTGCGCTTGGGCAGAATAGTGTTCAGCAGCCCGATCGTCTCGGCAACTCGCTGCATCTCACGTGGAGTCTCCAGCGCGGCGTACTTCTGCGCGTCCACGTAAACGATGTGGGTAATGTCGGGGACCAGTCCGTTCGATACATAGCGGTTGGCCGAAAAGATCACGTCTTCCTGCGGCACGTTCTGCGGTATCGGTGACGGAGCGGTCTCCTCCGAACGGCTCTGCGGCCGGCACTGCAGCAGCCAGATCTGCTCTCCGTCGTAGGCAAACTCGATGTCGACCGGTGTTGCCAGTTCCGCCGCCAGCACCTCAAGCATATCGCTGAGGGTTGCCACGAACGCGGTATCGTTGATCAAGCCGTCAAACGTCACCACCAGGTTGTCATTTGCCGGATCAAGCGTCAGGCGCGCCTTGCGGCGCATCGCGCCTTCACTATAGACCGATACCAGCCGTTCCAGTCCCGGCACCGACTCTCCGTATTCAGCCAGGAAGTCTTTGATGCGGACGGTTTCAACACTGTTGCTGCTCAGGTCGATCACGTCCATTCTGGCGGGGGAGTAACGCGCAATCTCATCCGGATTGTTGTTGACCCGTATGTCCGGGTTGCCCGGAGCGATCAGAACCGGGTAATCGTCTCCGATGCGGTCTACCGCTCGTGTGCCGAGCCCCGGTACCAGGCGGATCAGCCCATCCTCCCGCCGTATGCGGGGCGACCAGCGGAACTCGTTATTGCTGAACGCAATACCCGCGCAGGTGGGCAGGTAGTACGGGCCTACCCGGGTACCGACCACCCGCTGGATAATGACGCCCATCTCCTCGCGCACGTCCAGCAGGCCGCGTTCCCTTCGGTACTGAACTGGATCGGGGCCAAACAGCGACGAATAGACTTCCGACACCGCATCCAGCAACGCCGACAAACGCTGCTGCTTGGGCCCCTGGTTGGCAAGAAAGAGACTCTTGTACTTTCCGGAAAACGCGGAGCCGAACCCGTCTTCAAGCCTGCTCGAAGAGCGGACGATAATCGGGTCCTCGCCGAGATCGTCAAGCGCCATTGACAACCCCTGGACTACGTCGGGCGGGAAACGCGACCCTTTAAAGAGTTGGATCACCCGAGGGTACTCTTTACGGACATCTTCGATCGGCTTGTACTTCTGCTCAAACATCTCCTCCATGTCATTGTAGTGCATGAAATAGTGGAGGCTGTCCGAAGGCAGATACCAGGTCTTGGGTGCCGTCACCTGAGCCAGCCTCGGGCGTTCAGCAGCGTGGGCACGCAGGATGCGCGACGCCAGGAAAAGGCCGGCCGCTTTGCCCCCGATTACGCCGTGGCTCTTTTTGGGAATAATGAGTTGGCCCGTGAGGTCGAAGAAGTCGCGCACCGTGACGTGCCTTCTCGCGGCGCTGATGTACGGCAGCTGGTTAGTGATCAGGCGACGGGTCAGCAGCACCCTCAGCGCTCTGTCGGTTGTCTCCGAAACGCTCGGGCCGTACGGCGGATTGAGACTGATGAAGCGGCGCACGGCCTCGGTGACATCTTCCAGTGAGTGATCGAGATTGATCAGGGTGCGAAAGGTGAGACTTGCCTTGTCTTCCTGCAGCCAGCGCTGCAGGAGCGCGAGCACGGTACGCTCCGCCAGTTTCTCTTCGGCAAAGGCAAATACCCGCTCACTCATCGCGAGCTCGTCCTGCTGCGGAATGTGAGTCAGGGGAAAGTTGTCGCTTCCCCCACTGATCTCCTGCCGAATCGCCACGCCGTCCTCGGAGAAGAACTCACGCGCTCCGGGGACGTCGCTCCAGCACATGTGGTACATCAGCTTCCGTGCGAATCGCGAGTAAAGCCTCTGGTCGGTACGCAGCAGCAGATCGACGATCGTGCGCCAGCGGGATTCCGGTTCTGCGCCGTCATCGCATCCGCGCCGGTTAAACCTGCGCCAACCTACCGCATCCGCAATCCGCCGCGAGATGGCCTGCACCAGCCGTTCCTCTTCCGCCAGAAACGGCAGCGCTGTGCGTGGGTCGTCAATGACGTAGGCGACCTCCAGCGTACCCGAGCGGCCCTCAGGGGTCACGATGGGAGCCGAAAGGCTCGTAGCGGCCTCCACTGAGACGGGAGGGCCGTAGGTCTTGCCGTGCAGCGAGATACGCGCGCGGCAGCGGTCCGGCTGTCTGAAGGCAGCCGGTATACGTTCGGCAACGGCCTGGAGTGCGTGATCGACGTCGAGCGTGCGGTCCGCAAAGATCTCGTCTATCTGGTAGAGGCAGGCCAGTTCCTTGGCGCGTTCAGATAGATCGTTGTCTAAGTTGATGCGCGACCGATCGTTCATCCGTCAAACCCATCCACGGTCGCGGCAGGCACGGGCGACGCGGTCCACGCCAATCACATAGGCGGCGTCCCGCATGGGCAGCTTCTTCTTCCCGGCAAAATCGGCTACGTCGAGGAAGGCCGAGGTCATCTTCACGTCCAGTTTACCGATCACTTCGTCCTTCTCCCAGAAGTAGTTGGTATTGCTCTGTACCTGTTCGAAGTAGCTGCAGGTCACCCCGCCGGCGTTTGCCAGGATGTCGGGGATTACGTATACCCCACGCCGGTTCAACTCCGTGTCGGCTCCGGGAGTGGTGGGCCCGTTGGCACCTTCGGCGATGATCCGGACACGCTCGGGGATGCGGCTCACGTTCTGCTCCGTGATCTGGTTCTCGAGTGCCGCCGGAATCAGAATATCGACCTCTTGCTCGAGCCACGCCTCGCCCGGCAGGATCTCGTACCCTGCCTCTTCTGCGCGCGACTTGCTGATGTCGCCGAAGCGGTCGGTGATGGCGATGAGCTCGTCGAGATTGATGCCTTCAGCGCGTCGAAACGTGTAGGACTTCTGGTCCGCCTGGTTCCAGCACGCCACAGCGGTGACCGTGCCTCCGAGCTGATGGTACATGGTGATGGCTGCCTGCCCGACCGAGCCGAACCCCTATACCGCG
>PWMO01000520.1 GCA_003558175.1 Spirochaetaceae bacterium | reverse complement strand
TTGATAATCGGGTTGCTCTCACTCATCATTATCGCGGTGCTCGGACGGCTTCTGTTCCGGCTAACGCATCAACTGGCGGAGGCCGAACAGCAGCGCGTCGAGGTGTTCACCCGTTCGATTCAGGCAACGATGGCGCCGCACTTTCTCTTCAACGCGCTCGACACGATGGTTGGACTGGCCTCGGAGCGCGACTACCATAGCCTTATGATCTCGCTCAAGGCTCTGTCTTTTCAGCTGGCCGGTGCAGTGCGTGACTTTGATCAGGAGATACCGATAGAGCGAGAACTGCGCTATGTTCGCAGCTACCTCGATATCCAACGCTACCGATATCGTGATCAGTTCCGTTACAATATCTAACTGGATCCAAATTGTGAGCAGGCCATCGTACCCCGTTTCTGTCTGCAACCGGTAGTTGAAAACTGTTTCACTCACGCATTGCCCCATAGCGATCGCACCGTAAGTATTGCCGTCCGGGTGACGTTGCTGGATGCAGGTGTCGTACATGTACGGATTGCCGACGACGGCCCCGGCTGCAGCGCAGCACGACTGCAAGAGATCCAGGCTGCTCTGGACCAGCTGCGCAACATCGAAAACCACGGGATTGGCCTGAACAGCGTACACATCAGGCTGGTGAATTCGTACGGAAACGCCTACGGAGTCCGCCGGGTAGTAGGCACCCGCGGCTTTCGTGTGGATCTGCACCTTCCTCGACTCACCGGTACGGGAGACCAGTCGGCGTAGCTGCGGCAGAGCGCCGACCGACCGCTATTCCTCCGGTTGGTCTGCTTTCCTACCATCAGGCGATTAACCAACTTCTAACTTGGGTATTGAGCTGTCCGGGCGTACCCTACAGGTGAATACCAGGTAAGGAGGGTTTCATGAAGAAGATTCTATCAGCGGCTGTCTTGCTCTGTGTTGCAGCCGGCATGGCGTTCGCTGCGGGTGGACGGGAACAGCAGACCCAGCAGGTGGTTGTGTACTCGCCGTTCAATGATGAGTTCATGCAGGCGCTGTCGGCGCCGTTTACCGAGGAGACCGGGATCGAGGTGCTCAACGTCGTGATCTCAACCGGGGAGTCGTTGAGTCGTCTGCGCGCAGAGCGCGAACGGCCCCAGGCGGACTTCTGGCTTTCGGTCCGCCCCGCTATTCTTCACGGAGCGTTTGAAGAGGGGCTGCTGGAGGCGTACAGCCCGGCCGCGGCATCCGGCATCGCGCCGGCTTTTCGCTATCCCGAAGACCACATCACCGCCATCGGCACCT
Organism: Spirochaetaceae bacterium; assembly: GCA_003558175.1. Lineage (GTDB taxonomy): Bacteria > Spirochaetota > Spirochaetia > DSM-27196 > PWMO01 > PWMO01. The sequence continues at coordinate 1,897 of PWMO01000520.1, read as the reverse complement.
ACCCGCTGGTGTTCTTCTACAACACCACAATGGTCAACGGCACGCTTCCAGCGCCGAGCCCCAACTGGAGCGATCTCGTTCGGCCGGTCATGCTCGACCAGGTGGTGATGCCACACCCGGCCACCTCCGGCACCGCGTTTTCGGCCATTGCCACGATTCTCCAGCACGCGATTCAGTCCGGCGAAGGCGAAGCGGTCGGTTGGAGCTACGTAGAGCAGCTGAACGGGAGCATCGCCCAGTTCACCCGCAGCGGGCGCGCACCGCAGACGCTGGTAGCCCAGGGCGAGTATCCAATCGGAATCGGCTTCTACGACGCGGTCTGGCAGCTGCAACAGGAAGGATTTCCGGTTGAGGTTGTGATTCCGAATCCGGTATTTGCGGAGCCGTACGGAGGTGCGGTGGTTGCCGGTGCGCCGAACGCCGAAGCGGCCCGGCAATACTTTGAGTATCTGCTCTCGCCGCAGGCACAATCGGTGTTGACCCTGTTTGGAAACTACCCGGTTGTGGAAGGGGTTGCTCCACCTGAGGGCGGCGTTGCAGTCCCAAGCGACCAGGTCATCGAGATCGACTTTCGCTGGTCATCGGAGAACCGTGACCGAATTCTCGATACCTTTCAGGACATCACGCAGGCCGAACCGGCGGGCTGATGTCGCCGATGTTGCGACCTTCAGTTGACGCTCAGGGCAAAGACGCGGCGCGGCCGAGGCGAAAGCACGCCTCGGTGCCGCGTCTGCTGCGTGAGCCCATCGTTCCGCTGACCATTGCCGGTATCGTGCTGGTGGTTGCCGTGCTGATCATTCTGCCGGCCGCCACCATGCTGACCGAGAGCGTGCGCGCCGCCGAAGGCGGCCTCACCCTGTCACGCTACCGGCGCTTCTTTGCGAGCGCGTACTTCAGAGACACGCTGCACAATACGCTGGCGGTATCCGGTCTCGCCACGGGCATTTCGCTGCTGCTGGGGTTATGCTTCGCCTATACCGTCAACCGCACCGACGTTCCGCTGCGACGGCTGTTCACCGTGATTGTGCTGGTGCCGATGTTGTTGCCGGCGTTCCTGATTGCATTTGCTCTGATTCTGCTGTTCGGGCGCAACGGTGTGGCCAACGTCTGGCTTCGCGCTCTCTCGGGAGCAGTCGGTCTGGCCGAGCCGCTGCTGCAAATCAATATCTACGGACCGTGGGGCGTCATTCTCGCGCAGACGCTGTCGTTCTTTCCGATTGGGTTCTTGCTGTTTCTCGCCGCGCTCTCTGCGGCGGACTCGCGTCTTGAGGATGCCGCGGCCGACCTGGGTGCGGGCTACTGGTACACTCTGCAGCGCGTGACCCTGCCGTTGCTGGCTCCCGCGGCGGTGGCAGCCTCGTTGATGCTGTTTATGTTTCACGCAAGCGCCTTTGGCGCGCCGGCGATTCTGGGCGGCCGTGGGTTGTTTTTTGGCAGCGCGAACATGCTCGCGCCCGAGGCGATCATCCAGACCCTGGGAGCTCGCTCGGACTGGGGCATGGGGGCAACGCTGGCGGTTGTCCTGATCATCCCGTCACTGATCATGTACCTGCTTGGCGAATACGTGCTGCGCAACAAGAGCTATGTTACGGTCACCGGTGCGCCAAGCGCGTTTCGGCCGCGGGCAATACCGGCCGCCGTCAAGTGGGGGCTCTTCACAGTTTGCGTGGCGTTTTCGCTGCTGATTGTAAGCGTTGTGCTGGTGGTGCTCGCGGGCTCGGTCACACAGACGTGGGGCGTTCACTACGATCTGACCACCCGGCATTTTGTGACCGCGCTTTCGGCCTCGCGGCGCTCGATCGGCAACAGCGTGCGGCTGGCCTTCAGTGGCGCGCTGGGCGCCGCGCTGTTCGGCATGCTCGCGGCCTATATCTACACCCGCAAGCCGTTTCCCGGC
>PWMO01000186.1 GCA_003558175.1 Spirochaetaceae bacterium | reverse complement strand
CAAACCGAGATTCCTGCGCGGAGACCTGGAGCTGCTCGAGTACGCGCGTCACATCCTCATGACCGAGTACTGTAACCCGCCGACGATCGGGGAACTGGCAAATTCAGTTGGATTAAGCCGCACCAGACTGATAGCGGGCTTTCGCAAACGGTTCGGTACCACCGTGTTCGCATTCCTTCGCTCGCAGCGCATGCAGCATGCACTGCAGCTGCTCCGTGACGGAAACTGCAATGTAACTGAGGCCGCCGGCCTGGTGGGCTACAATTCGCTCAGTGCATTTTCCGCCGCGTTCAAGACCGAGTTTGGCTTCTGCCCGCGCTCGGCCCGCGGCACGCACCGTAGCGCCCACCCCACCAGTTTGCGACAGGTGGATCCCATTGAGGTACGGTTAGAGCCGGAGGAGGGACAACCATGAACTACAGAAACAGCCGACACACCGCCACCATGACCGGTATTGCCGCGCTGCTGCTACTCTGCGCCAGCGTGCTTCCGGCGCAGGTTCACGACTCGCAGGCCCGGGACTTCATCGTTCGCTACAGTGAGGGAACCGTGGAACTGCAGCGAGCAGGATCCTGGATCGCCGTCTATCCGGGAGATGTCGTCCCTGCCCACGGGACCCTGCGCATGGGTGCGGCAGCATACGCTGAGATCAGCGACGGCAGAGCGACGCTGCGGCTGGCTCAGGCCGGAGTCTACCAGATGTCCAACCTGCTTGGTGCCCGAAGTGCACCCGCGCGGCAGACTATTACGTCGATGATCGGAGACCGGTTTCGACGGCTCTCGGACCGGCCGGCCCCAGCCGATCCGGTTGTGGGCGGTGCACGAGCAACGGAGGTGCCGGGGGACGTTGGAATTGATTGGGTTGGAGGCGAAGGCGTGCCGGATTTGATCGCGGCCGGTCGTGCGGCACTGGTTGCGGGCGATATCGATGCAGCCTTCAACCTGTTTGACGAGGCCATGCTCTACGCTACCGACAGCGAGCGCCCCGAGGCCGCTTTCTACCTCGGCTACGCGCTCTTTCTGTCCGGGGAACCGCGCGGTGCGCTCAGCTGGTTGCGCACGTACCGCCCCGACCCGGCGACCGACTACTATCACGAGCACGTGATAACATTGGCGCAAACCAAACTCGAACTGGCAATGGGACTTGACGCCGTTGCACTGCTGACCGGGTACACCGGGAGCGCCGCCGGCGCGCGCGAGTCGGAGCTGCTGCCCACCGCGCACCTGCTGCTTGGGCTGGGCCACCGCATCAACGGCGACGGCGCCGCGGCACAACGTGAACTGCAGCACGTGCAGACCCGCTTTCCGGGCAGTACCGCGGCGGCCGCCGCGGCTGGGGCACTCGGGGAGTAGAAGCGAAGCCGCTCCCGCGGCCGTACGCACCATCGCTGCCCGGCTGAACGCCACCCCGCTTCTGCGCCGTCTATTGACCGGCCGGGGTGGCTCATCTAAAATGGGCCACCCGTATGGAAAAGCAGCTGCACGCATATGTGCGTTCAACCGGAGCCTATGTGCCCCCGCGGCGCATGTCAAATGATGAACTGGCGCAGATAGTAGATACGTCCGACGAGTGGATCTATTCGCACACCGGAATCCGATATCGACACATAGCCGATGAAGGCGTGGCAGCTTCCGACCTTGCCGTAGAGGCGGCCGGTATCGCGCTGCGCAACGCACACGTCACCCCGGATGAGATCGATCTGATCCTGCTGGCAACGTCCACCCCTGACTACCCCGGCCTGCCGGCAACCGCGTGTGTTGTTCAGGATCGCCTCGGAGCGGCCAACGCCGGCGCCATGGATCTGGTCGCCGCGTGCACCGGTTTCATCTACGGACTCGAGACCGCGCGCGCTTTCATCGAGTCGGCTGCGGCACGAACGGTGCTGGTCATCGGCAGTGAAGTCTACAGCAAGATCATCAACTGGAAGGATCGCAACAGCTGCGTCCTGTTTGGCGACGGCGCCGGGGCTGCCGTTGTCACCGCCGTTGATGCAACTTCGCGGCAGAGGGCGGACAGCCGGATCATAGACGGGAAACTCTATTCACGCGGCCAGGGAGCGGAGGCGTTGGCGCGGCTTGCCGGCGGCAGCCGAACCCCTAAGCCGGAGGGCGGCCTGGAATCGCCGCAGTGCTTCCTTTCGATGGATGGACGCAAGGTGTACAACTTCGCCGTAGCCGCACTGGTAGAAACCATTCAGGCGCTCCTGCAACGCAACAACCTGCAGTTCTCGGACATCGACTGGGTGGTTCCGCACCAGGCCAACGTGCGCATCATTGATGCAGCGGCCAAACGGGCCGGTTTTGACAAAAGCAAGTTCTTCACCAATATAGCGGAGTACGCCAACACCTCCGCGGCATCTATTCCAATCGCGCTGGACGAGATGTCGCGCAGCGGAGCGCTACGCCGCGGGCAGAAGGTGATCACGGTGGGGTTTGGTGCCGGACTCACCTACGGCGGCAACCTGTTGATCTGGTAGCCGATCGGTCGGCACTCGCCGAGAGGCGGCGAATGGGCGTCGCGCGACCCATTACACCACGGTCTGCATGACCACGGCGGCCTGAGTCTTCAGATCCTCGGTCTCTTTGATCCAGAACGCCTCGTTTCCCCAGTTCGGGAAACTCTCACGAAACCAATGATCGTGCATCTGCGCCGCTCGCCAGGCCAGAAAATAGATCATACGCATGAACCGTAACGGCTCAATCAGCCTGAGGTGAGAGTGATCAAACGGCGCAAACTGCTCGTAGCCGTCAAGCAGCATCGTCAACTCGCGCCGGCTATCATCGGCATACCCGGGCAGCAGCAGCCAGATATCCTGCACGGCGGGGCCCAGCATCATGTCGTCAAAGTCGAAGAGCAGCAACCCGGTGTCCGGGCGGTGCAGTATATTGCCGCGATGGCAGTCTCCGTGTATGCGAATGAGTGGCACACCGTCAAACAGCGGCTCGACCGCGGCGAGCGTCTGGCGACAGACTGTCTCGAACTCCGCGCGCGCTTCCCCCACAACGAGCCCCTTCGCCAGCAGGTCATCAACGAAGGGCACGGTGAGCGATCCGGGAGCGCAAACCAGCCGATGACTCGCCGTGCCGCCGGCCCCAACCGCGTGGCACCGGCCGATGAGCGCACCGAGTCGATACCACTGTTCATCGGTCTCCGCGTCGAAGTT
>PWMO01000296.1 GCA_003558175.1 Spirochaetaceae bacterium | reverse complement strand
GAGCGGTCTGCAGTCAGCTCGATGTGCCGCTGAACGTCGTCTCGCTTCAGGAACAGTATTACGAACGCGTCGTCTCGTATGCACTTGCCGAGCTGCGTGCCGGGCGCACGCCCAGTCCCGACATCTTCTGCAATCTGCGGGTCAAGTTCGGGGTATTCTGGGACCAGGTTGCCGACAGCTGTGACGTGGTGGCTACCGGTCACTACGCGCGCATCCGATATGAGAACAACTACCACAGGCTGCTCAAGGCTCCCGATCCGGTGAAGGACCAGACCTACTTTTTGTCGCACCTCACGCAGGAGCAGCTCGCCAGAGCCATGTTTCCCATCGGCGACCTTCAGAAAGACGCGGTGCGCAGTTACGCTGCGCGCAAAGGTCTGCCGAATCGTGACCGCAAGGACAGCCAGGGAATCTGTTTCCTTGGATCGATTCGCTATCCGGACTTTGTCCGGCACTACCTGGGCGAACGCCGTGGCGAGATAATCGAACGCGAGTCGGGAAAGCTGATCGGCGAGCACAACGGCTACTGGTTTTACACAATCGGGCAGCGCCAGGGGCTGGGGCTCGGTAACGGCCCGTGGTACGTTGTCGGCAAGGACGTGGATCGCAACCAGGTATTTGTCTCGCACGCTACCGTGGTTGGCGATGCACCACGTGACCGGTTTACCGTTACCGACCTCACGTGGATCGCCGAACCGCTGACGCCGGAAGCAGCTCCGTATGCCGCCGACGCGGTGCAGCCCGTCGCGGCCGGGGCTCCGCTCGAGGTGAAGCTGCGGCACGGTCCGCAGACCGTGGAGGCGCACCTGGAACGTCTCGACACCGCGAGCAGCGGTGCCGCGCGCACCGGTACCGCGAGCACCGGTACCGCGAGCACCGACACGGGTCGCTTCAGCACGGAACACCTTGACACCAGACGCCTGCGCGTCCGTCTCGCGCGGGGAGACCGGGGTATTGCGCCGGGACAGTTCGCGGTCTTCTACCGCGGCGAGTACTGTCTGGGCAGCGGCAGAATTGAGGGAGGAAACGGTGACACAGAATGAACAGCTGCCGATGATTTTTCGGGCACTTGCGTTTGCCGCCGAGAAGCACGCGCACCAGCGGCGCAAGGGCGCATCGGAGATCCCGTATCTCAACCACTGTATCCGGGTTGCCGACCTGCTGGTGCAGGTTGCGCGCATCGAAGACCCGGAGACCATTGCAGCCGCGCTGCTGCACGATACCGTGGAAGACACCGGCACCACACCCGAAGAGCTGGAACGGGAGTTCGGCAGCACCGTGTGCGCGCTGGTACTGGAGCTCACGGACAACAAGGAGTTGCCCAAGCTACGCCGCAAGCAGCTGCAAATAATCACGGCACGGAACAAGAGCGGCGCCGCTGCGCAGATCAAGCTTGCGGACAAGGTGTGCAACGTCATGGACGTTGCCTACGACCCGCCGCCGAGCTGGTCGTACGAACGACGGGTGGAGTACCTCGACTGGGCGGAACGGGTGGTTTCCGCGTTGCCTGATCCCAACCCGGCGCTGCTGCAGTTCTTCAATGAGACCGTTGCCGACGCCCGAGGGAGGCTCAGCCGTTGAATCCGCACCCAGCCGATGCGGTTCCGGTGTACCGTGTGAGCGTCGCTCCGATGATGGAGTACACCGACCGTCACTGCCGCTATTTTCTGCGCCGAATCACGCGTCGCACACTGCTGTACACCGAGATGATCACCACCGGGGCGATCATCCACGGTGACCGCGACTACCTGCTCGGCTTTCATCCCGACGAGCACCCCATCTCGCTGCAGATCGGGGGCGACGATCCCGACGCGTGCGCCGAGAGCGTACGGCTGGCGTCCAGTTACGGCTATGACGAGTACAATCTCAACGTCGGCTGTCCCAGTGATCGGGTGCAGGAGGGGGCCTTCGGCGCCTGCCTGATGGCCGATCCGGATCGCGTTGCACGGATCGTTGCCGCGATGAAATCGGCCACCGACAAGCCGGTGACGGTAAAGCATCGGATCGGGATCAACGGACGCGAAAGCTACGAAGAGATGAAGCAGTTCGTTGAGACCGTGGCCGCGGCCGGCGTAGATCGCCTGATCGTGCACGCCAGAATTGCGGTACTTGGCGGCTTGAGTCCAAAGGAGAACCGCGCGATCCCGCCGTTACGCTACGCCGACGTGCATCGATTGAAGCGCGAGCTTCCGCATCTGGTCATCGAGATCAACGGACAGATCGGCAGTCATGAACAGATGCGCGAGCAGCTGCGGTACGTAGACGGCGTGATGATCGGCCGAGCGGCGTACGACAACCCGTGGCTTCTGGCCGACGTTGACCGAGCGTTCTACCACGAGCGGCGAGTCCCGCTGTCACGCGCCGAAGTTATCGAGCAGATGGTTCCCTATATCGAGCGATACCGCCATGAGACCGGCAGGCATCCGCGCGCGGTGCTGCGCCACATGCTGGGGCTGTTTGCCTTTCAACCCGGCACCAGGCGTTGGAAACAGGCCCTCAGCGGCCGTATCGATCACGACGTCGACGTGGCGGCCCTGTTGCGCGACGCCATCCGGGCGATTCCGCCGGACGTGCTCGGCGCCGCGGGCAGCCCGGGAGATAGCTCCAACGCCCGTTCCGGAGATCGCTCCGCGGACAGCTCCCGCGTCGCCGTTCAAAGATGACTGCCATGCTGCAGGCTCTCAGCGGCCGCGTTGCCGGTGAGACCCTGGACGCCGGCTGCGGCGACGGTGAGACCGGGCGGCGTATCGTCGAGGTTATGACCGGGCTGTCACGGCTGGTGTTGCTGGACCAGGATCAGACGGCGCTGGACGAGGCGCGTGACCAGTTTGTCGGCCTTGAGTCTCGCGTTGCGTGTGAGTACCTCGTGGGTGACGTCACGGCGTTGCCGGTTGCCGACGCGCTGTTTGACACCGTGCTGCTCAACGACGTACTGCACCACACGGCAGCGCCGCGCCAGGCGGTGCGCGAATGCGTGCGGGTCCTCAAGCCCGGCGGGCTGCTGGTTGTCAGTGAGATGGTCTGTGACGGCTTGAGTCCTGCCGAAGAGGTGGGTCGGGATCTGCACCATCTGAAATCCGCGGTGGACCGGTTGCACGGTGTGCCGCATGGACCGACACTGCCGCAGCGCCAGATCGAACGGATGCTCGCCCTGGCGGAGCTGAAG
>PWMO01000362.1 GCA_003558175.1 Spirochaetaceae bacterium | reverse complement strand
TGGACGGCAGGAGTACCGCTGGGTGCCGTTTGTAGAGATTACGCTGGTGTGGCGACCGATCCCCGAAATACGCAGCGAGTTCCGCTATGAAGACGACGAGTTCTACTATTGACGCTGTCGCGGCAGCCAAGCGCACGGCAGCCGGCGCGAGCGGCGGAACGCCGGGCGCGAGCAGCAAGTCCAGAGGCGGCCTTGACCGCCTGTTTGCTCCGGTTCTATACTCATGGTACCGAGAGGAGACCGATTGAGTTATAACGCTACGGTTGTACTTGAAAGCGCCGCGGTCATGACGGAGGTCTGCGGGGTGCACGACGCAAACCTCAGAGTCATTGAAGAGCTGCTGGATACGCCGATACGATCGCGTGGCAATGAACTATATCTCGAAGACGAGACCGGCCGCAACCGGGAGGTGCTGGTGCAGCTGCTCGCTGAGCTCCAGCAGCATATCGAACTGGGCCAGGCAGCCTCACCGGACCTGATCCGTGCGATCCACGCGTCAATCACCAGCGGCAATACCGACGCGGTGGAACAGCTGCGGCAGGTGAACGTGGTGATACCCAACGGGCGCACCGTCTTTCCGCGCAGTCACGCGCAAGCCGTCTACCTCAACGGCATGAGCACGTACGATATGTCGTTCTGCGTCGGTCCGGCCGGCACCGGTAAGACCTACCTGGCGGTGGCGCACGCGCTGGCGGAGGTGCTTTCGCGCAAAAAGCGCAAGCTGGTGCTGACTCGCCCGGTGGTCGAAGCCGGTGAACGGCTCGGGTTCCTGCCTGGAGATCTGGCGCAGAAGATCAATCCCTATCTCAAACCTCTGTACGACGCCATGGAACTGCTCTCATCGCCGGAGACCGTGCAGCGCATGGAAGAGAACCGCATCATCGAGGTTGCACCGCTGGCGTACATGCGCGGACGCAGTCTGGCAGACTGCTACATCATCCTTGATGAAGCGCAGAACACCACACGTGAACAGATGAAAATGTTTCTGACTCGCATGGGAGAAGGGTCGCGCGCGGTAATCACCGGCGATATCACGCAGATTGATCTTCCGTCGCGTCGCGATTCCGGGCTGTTGCACGCCGTAGAGATTCTGGCGGACATCCCCGATATCCACTTCTCCTGGTTTACCGGACGCGACGTGGTTCGAAATCCACTGGTACGCAAGATTATAGACGCGTACGACTCTCACGGTGCGTAGCAGCTGTGGACCATTCCAGAGAGCGTCAGGCGGGCGGGAACGGAGACTCGATGAACGGAGTAGATATCTCGATAGAAGGGGAGGTTGGTGAACCTCCAGGTCCCGAAAGAACAACCACCCTCGTGCTGCGGATACTCGATATCCTCGGCATTTCGGGTTGGGAGGTCTCGCTGCTGTTCTGCGATAATGCGCGCATTCGCCGGCTGAACCACGATTACCGCGACAAGGACGAACCTACCGACGTTCTCTCTTTCTCGCAGATTGAAGCGCCGTTCCCGGCGGCTGCCACCTCGGCCGCCACTCGCTCGATTCACGCCGGGGACGTGGTGATCTCTCTGCCCTACGCCCGGGCCGGCGCCCGCGAACTCGGCATTGATTCCGAAGAAGAAATCAAGCGTCTGATCGTGCACGGCATTCTGCACCTTGCGGGATACGATCACAGCGATGCCTCCCTCGACCAGCCGATGCTCCGGACGCAGGAAGATATACTGTCGCAGCTGACAGAGGAGCGACTGTTTTGAAAAAGACGGGTTTTCTCAGAAAGCTCTTCCAGAACGGTGACCGCGAGGAGCTTGAACCTGAACGCAACCTTTCGCCTGAGAAGCAGGCGATGATCAAAGGCGTCATGAGTCTGTCGGAGGTCACGGTCAAAGAGGTGATGGTGCCGCGGATCGACGTGAACTTCATCGGGCTGGACTTCGCTCATTCGGATTTGATCGAACGGGTGTCGGAGGCCGGGCATTCGCGGTTTCCCGTTTACAAAGACACTATCGATAACGTAGTGGGGGTTCTGTACGCCAAGGACCTGCTGCGCTTTCTACTGACCAAAGAGGAGATCAACGTCGAAAAGATCATCCGCCGTCCCTATTTCGTCCCGGAGAGCAAGCGCCTCGATTCGCTGCTGCGCGAAATGCAGCGTCGGCATGTGCACATCGCGGTTGCGGTAGACGAGTACGGCGGCGTCTCCGGAATTGTCTGTCTCGAAGACATCATCGAAGAGATCGTGGGCGATATCCAGGACGAGTTCGACAACGAGCGCGAAGACATCCTCGAGATCGGCGATCGGGTGTATCTCTGTGATGCCCGCGTGGACATCGAGGACCTCAACGAGCAGCTCGGTACAACTATCCCCGATGAAGACTTTGGTACCCTTGGCGGATTTGTGTTTGACCTGTTCGGCAAGATCCCGGTACGATACGAGAAGGTAACCTACGGCGATCTGGATTTCATCATCCAGGAGATGGACGGCCACAAGATACGCACCGTAAAGATCGTGGCGACCGAAACATCAGATGATTCCAGCGAGGAACACCGTGCTTAGAACTGGTCGCAGAGGATCGATCGGGCGCGCCACGCTCTGCCTGGCCTTTGTTGCGCTTCTGCTGCCGCTAACCACGGCCGATGCGCAGGTGGCTGCCGCCGTGTCGCATTTCAACGCCGCGCAGCAGGCTCTTGATGCCGGCGATGCCTACCGCGCGATTGAAGAGTTCGGGCTGGCGCTGGCCGAGAATCCATCCTACTTTGACGCCCATGTTGGAATGGCCGAAGCGTACTACCAGCTTGACGAGTATGACCAGGCGCTGGCGTCGGCGCGCAAGGCATCGCAACTGCGTCGCAACGACAGCCGGCTGCAGAATCTCGAGGGCCGGATTCAGATCGGAATGGGCAACGTCGCCGAAGCCGGGAGAATTTTCGACCAGATTCTGGCTCGCGAGCGGCACAACATGGATGCGCTTATCGGCCGCGCGGAACTCGCGGTAGCACAGGGGCAAACCGACGAAGCCGCACGTCGTTACCAGGAGGCAATCCGGCTGCAACCGCAGGAGCGGCGCGCCCTGCTGGCGCTGGCCGTGCTGTATGACTACCTGGATGACCGCGAACGTGCCGAAGAGTACATCCGGCTGGCGGTGAGGTATCATCCGGAGAACGCCGTGGCGCAGCTCCTGGCAGCCGAACACTATGTGCAGCGCAGCCAGGTTGTGGAAGCGGAACGGCACGCCCGGCAAGCGCTGGCGATCAACCCGGCGTCAACCGACGCGCTGTTCACGCTGGCGCACATCGCACTCATTCGCGCCGACTACAACCAGGTCCTGGCGCGAGTAGAAGAACTGCTGGATATAGACCGTAACGATCACCGCGCATGGTATCTCCGCGGCGTTTCGCTGCAGGAGTTTGGCGATCTCGACGAGTCGTTGCGCAGCCACCGCATGGCGCTGACCGTGCGGCCCGATGAGGAGATTCCTCGACTCGCTGCCGAGCAGGCGCTGCTGGACAACACCGATGTTGAAGACCCCAGGCGTGGCGAGTTCGCGCAGCACCATTTCGTGCGTGCGCGCAGCCTTGCCGACCGGAACCTCTTCAATCGGGCGTTCGCTTCGTATCGCCGCGGACTGCAGCTGGACCCGTATGACCGCGAAGCCCGGCTCGGATACGCTGAACTGTATCGGCTGCGCGGCTTTCGCGCTCGCTATCTGCAGGAGCTGCTGGTGCTGGACGACTATGGCCTCGGCGGCGACGACATAGACGACCTGATCGAAGCGTACCAGAGCGCGCTGGCGGAGAGCGTGGCGGTACGCTGGAACGTGGATCAGTTCAGCCTGGCTCGCAGCAGGATCAGGTTTGATCTGTTTGTGCAGGAGGCCGCCGTAACCTCGGATTACCCGCAGTCGGATTATTTCTTGTCACGTCAGCTGCGCAACGCGCTGCTGGCACACGAAGCGATCGACGTTCCCGACGAGCCGTTGCGCGCCGACAGCTTCGCCTCCGCGTTTCGCGACGCACGCCGCCGCGGTTCGGACTACTTCCTGGTTGTGCGATTTTCGCAAGCGGAACGATCGTTTATGGCGGAGGTCGGAGTGCATCTCGCACGCACCGGGTCCGAGATCTCGCGCTATCGCATCAACCGCAGTGGAAACGACCGCATTCAACGCGCACTCGCCGCCGCAGCCGCGGAGATAAACGCAACGCTGCCGTTGCGGGGGACGGTAGAGCGGCGGGAAGCGGAGCGCCTGCTGGTCAACCTCGGAACGCTGCACGGCGTCGCGGTTGACGATACGCTGGAAATTGTGCGGCGCGGCGAGCTGCTGCTTCGCGGCGATCAGGCGGGCTACATGTACGCAAGCTCGGACGTGCTGGGGACGGTGAAGATCAACCGCGTAGACGACCTTGTGTCCGAGGGTGTGCTCACCAGTCGTACGGTGTTCGACTACGTCAACGTGGGCGATGAAGTGATCCGCAAAGGCGAGGATGAACGGCGTGTTCCGGCGCTCGAGCTCTTCCCACCGATCTACCGCCGTATCCGTGGCATTCGATAGAAAAATACCGATACGCTTGACACTGTCTCGGTATTTCATTATCGTAACGCCAAAAGAGACTAATAGACCGTTTCTAACCGTTTCAGGAGGATAGAATGAAGATCGCAATCAACGGGTTCGGCAGGATTGGACGCAACGTGTTCAAGATTGCGCTGGAAAAGGGTGTTGAGGTTGTAGGCATTAACGACATTACCGAGAACAAGGTGCTGGCGCACCTGCTGAAGTACGATTCAACCCAGGGCCGGTTTGACGGCACGGTGGAGTATGACGACGCGCACCTGATTGTCAACGGTAAGAAGTACCGGGTGTCCGCGGAGCGCAACCCGGCCAACATTCCGTGGGGAGCGGCTCCGGACGTAGTGGTAGAGTCAACCGGGATCTTTCGCGCCAAAGAGAGCCCTAAAGGAGGCTACGGCGACCACCTCAAGAACGAGAAATACCCCGCCAAGAAAGTCATTCTTACCGTTCCGGCCAAAGACACCATTGACCGCATGGTGGTTCTGGGCGTCAACGACGCAGACCTGCAGCCGACCGACCAGTGCGTTTCCAACGCCTCCTGCACCACCAACTGTCTTGCTCCGGTGGCGAAGGTGCTGAATGACGCGTTCGGAATCGAGCAGGGCTTCATGACCACCATTCACTCCTACACCAATGACCAGGTGATTCTTGACGCGCCGCATTCCGATCTCCGACGGGCACGGTCGGCCGCGGTAAACCAGATTCCCACCACCACCGGTGCTGCAAAAGCAGTTGGAAAGGTGCTGCCGGAGCTCAAGGGCAAACTGGACGGCTGTGCAGTGCGGGTGCCGACCGCTACCGGCTCACTGGTCGACCTGGTGGCCACGCTGAAGCGCGAAGTCACAATTGAAGAGATCAACGCTGCCGTCAAGAAGGCGGCCGAGGGCCCGATGAAGGGTATTCTGGAGTACACCGAGGACGAGATCGTCTCATCGGACGTAATCCACAACCCGCATTCTTCAATTTTTGACGCTGGAAGCACCATGGTCAGTGGCAAGATGGTCAAGGTGTTCTCCTGGTACGACAACGAGTGGGGTTACTCGGCACGCGTTGTTGATCTCGCTCTCAAGATGGCGTAACGGAGGAGATGTATGGCAGTTCGGACGGTACGCGACGCCGACCTCACCAATAAACGAGTGCTCGTTCGCGTCGACTTCAACGTTCCCATCAAAGACGGCACGGTCACCGACGATACCCGGATCCGCGCGGCACTGCCGACGCTGAAATACATCCTCGACCAGGGCGGCACGTCGTTAGTGTTGATGAGTCATCTGGGTCGTCCCAAGGACGGCCCGGATCCGCAGTTCAGTCTCAAGCCGGTTTCAGCCAGGCTGGCCGAGCTCATCGGTCGGCCGGTCAAGACCGTTGACGACTGCATCGGTCCCGACGCTGAAGCTGCGGCGCACGCACTTGCGGCAGGCGAGATCCTGTTGCTCGAGAATGTGCGGTTTTACAAGCAGGAGACCAAGAACGACGCCGACTTTGCCGCCAAACTGGCGCAACTGGGTGACGTCTACGTCAATGACGCGTTTGGCTCGGCGCACCGAGCTCACGCATCGACGGAGGGCGTGGCGCACATCCTGCCGGCCTACGCCGGTTTTCTGATCGAGAAAGAGGTGGCATTCTTCGCACCGATCCTGGAGAAGCCGAAGCAGCCGTTTGTTGCAATTGTCGGCGGCGCCAAGGTATCGAGCAAGATCGCGGTGCTGGAGTCGCTGCTTCCCAACTGCAGCTCGCTGGTAATTGGGGGGGGCATGTCCTACACCTTTCTCAAGGCTCTGGGGCACGAGATCGGCAACTCGCTGGTTGAAGACGACTTCATCGACACCGCCAGATCGCTGCTGGATGCAGCGAAGAGCAAGGGCGTTGCGGTGGTATTGCCGGTCGATCACTGCGTGGCGTCCGAGTTCAGCGAGACGGCAACGGCCGAAGCGGTGGACAGCGTTGACATTCCCGCCGGAAAGATCGGCATGGATATCGGGCCGAAGAGCATCGAGCGTCTGCGGCCGGTCATCGGCGGCGCCGCGACCGTATTGTGGAACGGTCCGATGGGTGTGTTCGAGTTTGACAACTTCGCGCACGGAACGCACGAGGTGGCAAAGATGGTTGCCGAGTGCAGTGGAACCACAATCGTAGGCGGCGGTGATTCGGTGGCGGCGGCCAACAAGTTTGGCGTTGCCGACCGCATTGACCACGTATCTACCGGCGGCGGCGCATCGCTGGAGTTCCTCGAAGGGAAGGTGCTTCCGGGCATCAAGGCTCTGGAAGACTGACCGCTGCGGAAGACTGAGCGCGCGCCTGCAGGAGGAGAAGGTGAGAAAACCATACCTGGCCGGAAACTGGAAAATGCATAAGACCGCGGCGGAGGCCGCGGCGTTTGCCGCGGAGCTGCGGTCCGCACTGGATCGGAGTCCGTACACCGTGATGGTCGCGCCGCCGTTCACCGCGTTGCAGGCGGTAGCGGAGGCTCTCTCCGGCTCCTCTATTCTGCTGGGGGCGCAGAACATGTGCAGCGAAGAGTCAGGCGCTCATACGGGAGAAGTGTCGGTGTTGATGCTCAAGGACCTCGGCGTTTCGGTGGTGATCCTCGGGCACTCCGAGAGGCGACACACCTACGGCGAGACCGACGAGCTCATCAGCGCCAAGGTGCAGCTGGCACTCAAACACGGTCTGAACGTCATTCTGTGCGTCGGCGAGACGCTGGAAGAACGCGAGGCCGGGCACGTAAACCATGTGGTAGAGAGCCAGCTCGAGCTTGGCCTTTCCGGGGTCTCCGCGGCGCAGCTGCAGCAGGTGGTTATTGCCTATGAGCCGGTGTGGGCGATCGGCACCGGAAAGACTGCCACACCCGAGGACGCAGACAGCGTGCACGAAGTGATTCGGGCCAAGTTGGCCGCCCTCTATTCTAAATCGGCCGCAGATGCTATGGTTATCCAATACGGAGGCTCGGTCAAACCAGACAATATTGCCGGCCTGATGGCCAAGCCCAACATTGATGGGGCACTGGTCGGTGGAGCCTCTCTGAAACCGGAATCGTTTATCCCGATCGCGCAATTTGATCGGGCGTAGGGGAGATTGAATGGGACTGCTGAGTATATTGCTGCTCGTGCTGTTTGTAATCACGGCGCTGCTGCTGGTTGGCATTATCATGATTCAGGACGAGGGCGGTGAAGGCCTCGGCGGAATCTTTGGTGGCGGCTCATCGGCGCAAGTCGGCAACCGTTCGGGCAACATCCTGACCAAGACAACATCAATACTCGGGGCGATTTTCCTGCTCAGTTCGTTCGGCCTGGCCTGGATGGGACGCACAGCCGAAGGCGGGGACGTAGAAGCTGCTGCGCGGCGACTGCAGGGCGAAGCCGAGGTCGAATGGTGGCGCACGGACACCGTGCCGCAGAGCGAGCTTGATCTTGATCTCAACGGTGACGGGTCGCTCGCACCGTCGGGAATTGAAGCGTTACCTGAGTCTGAGGACTAAACCACGCAGAGGCCAACGCCGCGTTCCCGGACGATCGTCGGCCCATGTTCCGATCTGGCCGCGGGGTAGAGCAACTCCCGAGAAACGTTGCACCCGCTGCAAGAGCATATCCGGCCGGACCTCAACGCCGGCGCAGCAGGAGAGACGCTATGCGTGTGGCTACCGTGTTCTTCCCCGCCAGGCGCCGCGACAGGCTGAGTGCCGTGGCACAGGGGCTTGCGCGCGGCATCGAAATGCAGGGGCATCAGGTGGACCTGATAGAGGCACGCCGCGACTCGGACGTCAAACTGTCGGCATATCAGTACATCGCAATCGGTGCGGAGCAGACCGGGCTCTTTGGCGGGAAGATACCCCCGCACGTGACGGAGTTTCTGCAGCAGGCAGGCGCGGTCAGCGGCAAGAAGAGCTTTGCTTTCTTACTGCCCGGGCCTGTGGCATCGACAAAGGCGCTTGCCAACCTCATGCGGGCCATGGAGCACGAAGGGATGTTTATTCGGTTTTCGGAGGTTGTCAAGTCGGCAGGTGAAGCGGAAACGGTGGGCAAAAGCCTCCAGATTTAACCTCGACGGATCTGACGAACCTGGACGAATCTGAGAGTTGTGAGCAGCTATTACGATCTGTTACAAGTTGATGTGTCCTGCTCTCCGGACGAGTTGCGTCGCGCTTTTCGCCGCCGCGCGAAGGAGCTGCACCCGGACGTGACCTCGGCGGCTGAGAGCGTTGAAATGATGCGCCTGCTGATTCAGGCGTATCATACGCTCAGCGACCCTATCCTGCGGGAAGACTATGACCGCCGTCACGGAGTTCACCTCGGTACCGTACGCTTTGACTACCGTGAGTTTCTGCGTGAACGGCGCGACGACCTGGTCAGTCAGGCAAAACTGATATTCTTCGATCTGCTGCACAACCACCCCGACGACGCCCTGGCACTCTATGACGAGCTGCGTTCGGGTGCCGAATTTGAGCTTGCGGACTATCTTGACCGCGAAGACTTCATGGATTGCGCCTACCTGCTGGCCGAGGAGTTCGAGCGTCGCGGTGAGTTTGCCAAGGCGTACGAGCTGCTGCTTCATATCGTACGCTTCGAACAAGAGCGGCCCTATTTTCGCCATTTCTTCGAAGAAGTGACGGCGCGGCTTCGCTCTATCGTCTGTTTTCGCATGCCGGGGGCGCTGGAAAAAGAAGACGTGTTATGGCGCCTGAACGAGCTGATCGAACTGAAGTTTCCGCGCAAGGACATCGCCTTTTTTCTGAAGAAAGCGGCTGAGCTGCACCTCGAGAATAACAACGTGAACCTGGCCGCCGAATGCCTGCAGCGCGGCCTGGAGCTTGATCAGAAGTTGAGCGGTCACAAGAAGTTGCAGGAGAGAATCGAGCGCTACGCGTGACCGGCAAAACTGCGCGTGAACGGTAACGCCGGGCCGGAGCGTGCGCAGGGCAGGAACCTGCGGCCGGGCTGGAACGGAACTGAGCGGCGGAAGTTGGAACCGGCTGCGCCGCGGGGTGAAATTGATGCCGGGGAGTGGTATCATGGTCGGTAGTGCCCCAGTCACTGGGGCCGATCACCGAAGAAGAGGGAAATCGTCTCTGGAAGGTTGTATGAGAATAAAACAGATAGTGATGGTTGCCGCCATGGTTGCGGTTGCCGTAGGGTCGGTTCCGGCACAGATCCTGGACCAGCCGGTAGCGGTAGTGCGACTGACCGAAACGGTCAATATCGGTCAACGGGAACTGCGTCAGCAAGCGCGGTTGCTGGAACAGCAGCTCGGCCGCGAACTGACCCGTGAAAACCGTCGCGAGCTGCTGGATGCCCAGATCGCGGAAGTTCTGCTCAAGCAGGCTGCGCGACGCGACAACGTGCGCGTGACCGACTCCGAGATCAACCAGGCTATTTCGCAACAGCGACAGAGCCTCGGGCAGCCGGTCTCGGACGAACAGTTCCGGCGCATCATCGAGCAACAGATGGGCCTCAGTTGGTCGGAATACCGCGACCAGATCAGGGAGCGACTGCTGCAGGAGAAGTACGTGGTGGAGAAGCGTCGGTCGGTACTGGAAGCCTCCTCGGCGCCAACCGATCGCGAGATTCGCTCGTTCTACGAAGACAACGCAACTCAGTTCACCAATCCAACAATGGTGCGCTTCAAGCATATCTTCATCGACACGCGGAATCTCTCCAGCGAAGAGCGGACGCAGCGCCGGCGGCTGGCCGACGAGTTGCTGCGTTCGGTGCGTAACGGCTCCAAGACCATGGATCAACTGATTGACGATTCGGATGACGACGTGCGTTTTGCCGGCGGAGACTTTGGTTACCTGGTTCGCCAGGAGTCACAGCAGTCGCAGGTGCTTGGCCGCAACTTTGTGAACGCCGTCTTCGATATGGAGGAGGGCCAGATTGCGCGTGAAGTGCTCGAGTCGAACGTCGGATACCATGTCGTGCAGGTCACGCAGCGACGTTCCGCCCGATTGCTCCAGCTCGACGATCCGGTTTTCCCCGGCCAGAGCGTCACGGTGCGTGACCAGATTCGTAACCACCTGGCGGCAAACAAGCAGCAGCAGGCGTTTGAACGCGCCATCAACGAAGTAGTAGACGAACTGCGCGCCGAGGCCGAGGTGACCGTCTACGAAGAGAACCTGAGCTGGTGATCTGAAATGGGAAACCGGCGGCGAGCTCGCATTATTGCGTTTCAGGCGCTCTACTGGTGGGATGTAGGGGGTTCGACGCCGCAGCGCTTGCTGGCGCTCGACTGGCTCGATGAAGAACTGCTGGGACCGACGCTCGGTGGTTCGCAGAAGGATGCCGACCAGAGCCTTGGTTTTGCCCGGCTTCTGATTGCAGGCACCATCGAGAACCTTGAAGAGATAGATCGCCACATCCAGGGGCAGTTGCGCCGCTGGGATCTCGGCCGGTTGGGGCGTGTAGACCTTGCCGTGTTGCGCGTCGGCGCGTACGCGCTGCTGTTTCAGCCCGACATACCGGCCACGGTGACCATTGACGAGGCGATCGACATCGCACGCGAGTATGGATCGGAAGAGAGCTACCGCTTCGTGAACGGAGTTCTGGACGGGATCCGCAAGGAACATAGCGCTGTGGGGCGCCATGCCTGATCCTTTACGGCTCGGAATGGAACGGCTTCGGCTCGGAACGGGGCGACGCTGATGAATCGGCGACTCGCCGCAGCATGGCTGTTTCTGCTTTTCTCAATTGCAGTGTTTGTGCTCATGGTTGTGGTCGTCGGAGGCTACGTGCGCGACCGGCGCGTCACTCGTGAGATGTCGCAGGCGCTGCGGCAGATAGATGCGCTGATCGCAGAGAACGAGTTTGCAGCTGCCGAGCGCACGATCGCACGGGCTGTCGACTACGCTTCCAGCAGCGGCTCGTGGCTGCGCCTGATTGGTCGCGCCTGGTCGGTTGCCGAGGCGTTGGACGACTACGGGACCTACGCCAGCGTGAGCAATCAGGCGGCGGAGCAGTTGCCTGGAAACGCGGACCTGCAGGCGCTTGCGCTGTATGGCGAGCTGCGCACCGGCCGCTATCTCGAAGCGGGTCAGCGCGGACAGACTCACCTTGCGAACAACCGCCGCTATAGAACACTCGCCGCCGAGGCATTTTTGCGCGCCGGCCAGGCCGTGCGACTGGAGGGAGCTGACGACCTGGCCGCTCTCACCCGGCTGGGGCGCGGAAGCACGGTTGAAGAGCTGAGGCAGGCCGAGTCGATCAGTGGAGATCTGCGGTTTCGCGCCAACGCAGTGCTGCGGATGCTGGAAGAGGGGCGGTTTGACGACGCGGTTTCTGAGACCATGGATCTCAGGTTTCAGCGCGCCTTCCCGATGCTATCCGCCTACATCGCCTTTGATGCGGGCGATTACGAGGCGTTCTTTACCCATCTATCACGGGTCTCCGACGAACGCGCCGCAAGCGTGGACGTTCTCTTGCTGACGGCTGAAGTGTACCTGCGGCAGGGCGACCCGTCGGCGGCGGCCCGCATCTACGACGAACTGATCGAGAGCTCCGCGAGTGAGCTGCCGCCGGCTGCATTTCTGAACCGGGCGTGGATTGCGCGCCGGGTGGAAGAGCGCCCGGAGGCCGCCGCAGGAGCGTTGACCGCCGGGCTGAACCGGTATCCGTCCAACTGGTCGCTCATTCGGGCAATGGCCATCGAATCCGCCGTGTCCGACCCTCAGGCGGCGCGGCGGATTCTTGACGGGGCGGACCAGCAGTACGGTGCTGCCGCCGCACTGCTTTCCGAACGGTTGTTTGCGCAAGACCGGCAGGTTGCCGCGGGTGTTGCGAGGCTTTGGCAGCTACACGAGCAGTATCCGCAAGACCCGATCGTCCGGCGTTACCTGGCGTGGTTTCTCTCCGGACTTCCCGGTACCGCTGAACTGAACCGGCTGCTTG
>PWMO01000136.1 GCA_003558175.1 Spirochaetaceae bacterium | reverse complement strand
GTCCCATGTTATCGATCTCGGCAAAAGCGGAGTCGTGATGGTAACGCGAGAGATCCGCGGCAAGCTGGGAGACGCGGTCAGGAGAAGAGATGGGGTCGGCGGTCATGCAGGCGAGCAGCGCCTCAACCCGCTCACGCGACGCGTCGAGTCGGCGCGCCATCATGCTGCGTTCTTCCTTCTGGTACTGTCGAATGGTGCGTGCCGGCAGTAGCCTCCACACAATGTCGACCGCCTCGGAGTTCTCGGGGTAGAACTGCGGCAGATAGATCTTCAGATCCCCCTCGTAGCTCTGCTGGTCGAAGTCGATGGCGCGGACGCGGTACTGCTTCATGTCGAAGTCCTGCGTCAACACAATGACGTAGTTGTAGGACCGCATGTCACCGAGCAGTTTGGCGAAGCTCCGCTCGCTGAATTTTGCAAACTCCTTGGCGATGCGCGTCAGTCCCCGCTGGCCGGTGGGCAGAAAGTCCCGCAGAAAGGTGTCGCCGGGAATGCCGGTGATGTGCTCCTCGATCAGGGTTGTCCCGTGCACCAGGAAGTTGATCCGGTTGGGCGCCAGGATGTGCTCGAGCTCGAGCCCGTAGGCGCGCGAGGCGTCGGTGTTCTTGACGTAGTAATAGTCGTGGTTGTCGTTATAGCGGTTGACAACCTTGATCCGGAACGGCCGTGAGTTGCCAAAACGGCAAAACTCCACCCGTTCGATGTAGAGGTGCTCGGTGAAGCCCGGTTCATCGGGCGTCTTGAGGTACGCGTAGATGCGTGTCAGCTCACGGTGCAGTTCTTCTGTATCGGTCGGTGAATAAAGCACCACCTCCCAGTAACTCTGCTCACCGTCGCGCGTCTGGCGCGGGATACTGTCGGTGAAGCGCAACAGATCGTCATAGACCACGTCAAACGCCTCGGAGCGCTGGTAGCGCTTGAGGTATGCGTGCAGCCGCTCACTGATTGGAAACTGCGGCTTGCGTGCACGTATTTTCACCATGCTGCCGGCCGGGAGCGTCTTTCTCTGCTCACCGGCGGCAATCAATTGAGGATCAAACGCACTTCCCGATAGTGGCTGTGCCGACGTCCAGTCCATACCGGATGATAGCACGGCGGAAAAGGCTGTGAGAACAGTGGGCCGGCCCAGAGCTGCAACGGCAGCGGGAACTCACCTCTTGCGCAACGCTCAGTCTTGCGTGACAGCCATCGTCATGTCGATTGCGACTCCCGGTTCGGTGCGCCGCACCTGCACCGATCCTTCCGACTGGTCACAGAGCCCCTGCACCACCGAGAGACCAAACCCGGTCGATGTTGCAAGGTCGAAGTCCTCCGGCAACCCGCGGCCGTTGTCGGAAACTGAAAGGGTAAACCGCTCGGAACCCGCCCCGGCGAGTGCGACCCGAACCGTCCCCGAGCCGCCATCGGGGAAGGCGTACTTGAAGGCGTTGGTAACGAGCTCATTGACGATTATCCCGACGTTGATCGCCTGCGATGAGCTCACTTCAACGCTGACGAGGTCTCGCGCTACGGTGATGTTGCCGGATTGCGCGTGAATGGTCTCGAGTTTGTCCAGCAGACGATGCAGATACCGCTTGAGGTCGACCGCTGTGGCGGGCTCGCTGCTCTGCAGCAGATCGTAGACCATCAGCATGGTCTCGACCCGCGACCTTGCCTGTTCTACGGCAACCGCCCCCGCACTACCGGTCATCTCGGCAATCTGCAGCGAGAGTATGCCGGTCACCGTGCTGAGGTTGTTCCGTACCCGGTGGTGCACTTCGCGCAGCAGGAGCTCTTTCTCCCTCAGCAGCACGTCGGCCCGTGCGGCTGCCCGCTTCTGCTCGGTAATGTCGTAGACAATCACCAGCAGGCTTTCAGGTGCCGGGTCCGGGCCGGCGCCCGCGCTCGACGCGTGCTCATGTTGCCGGTCCCGTTGCTGCTCGCGCCCTCCGGTCAACCGCACCCACAGCGGCCGGCTCGATTCTTCACCACCGCGGGCAAGCCGGACCTCGATGCTCTTTCCTTCCGGGTGGCGAAAGAACGCGCGGTAGCGCCCGAGAAACAGATCCCGGTCCTCGACGGTCAAAAAGTCGGTCAACGGCCTGCCAACGGCGCCGGCGGCGCCTGTGCCGGCCATTTCGGCGAAGGTCCCGTTGCAGCGACGCACCTGTCCTGCCGAGTCAAGCGAGAGATAGCCAACCGGAGCCTCGTCGTACAGCCGCTGGTAATCATCTTTGACCTGCTCGAGCTGAGCGTAGGTAGCGCGCAGCTCTTCATTCTGCAGCTCGAGCTCGACCTGGTGTACGCGCAGGTCATGAATGACCGCTTCCAGATTGTGCGTTGATGCGGGCTGCTCGCCGTCTTGCGGTACTTCGGTATCGCTGCGCTCCGCCACGGGTTGGTCATGCCGTCCCGGCTCCTCCTGAAGTCTCTGTTGCTGAACCTTCTGCTCTGCACTTTTTCTCAGCCTGTCATTCATCGCCGCGACACCTTCTCAGCAGCTCTTCTTTCTCCACCAGCAGCTCTTTTATTTCTTCTTCCTGCTGTTTACGCTCCGTGATATCGAGGCAGGACCCGATGTACCCGATGTACCCGATGAACTCGCCCGCGCTGTTGTGTCGCGGGTGACCGGCATCGAGCACCCAGCGGTACTCGCCGTCATGGCGGCGCAGGCGGTACTCCATCGAAAACTCCTTCCGCCGATCAAATGCATCGCCATACACCGCAAGGCAGCGTTCACGGTCCTCAGGGTGCAGCCCTTCGGTCCAGCCCGAACCAAGCTCCTGCTCCATGGTTCGCCCGGTGAAGCGCAGCCACGGTTGATTGAACCAGCTGCAGAGCTTGTCCGTACCCGATATCCAGACCAGCGCCGGAGAGGTGTTGATTGCCGAGGCAAACAGTTCTTCCGACTCGCGCAGCTTCTGTTCGGTCTCCTTTATGCGCGTGATCTCAACAAACCCGGCAACCACCCCGGAAAAGTGGTCCGGACCTACGGTGTAGGGAGTGACACGCATCAGATACCAGCGATCATCGGTGGTGAGAATCTCCCACTCGCCGCCGTCTGCGCTCTTCGCCACTTCTTCCATGCGCTCGATTGGGTTTCCGCCCACCACCGAATGCGAGATATGCCTGATCGGGCGTCCGACATCGGACTCGAGCAGACGGAAGATCGATGTCACCGGCGCCGAGAAGCGGCGAATCTCGAGGTTCTCATC
>PWMO01000500.1 GCA_003558175.1 Spirochaetaceae bacterium | reverse complement strand
CGCGACGACGCGCGCCTGCGACTCCGGGGCAGCTTCTTCTACGGCAACCGCGACACCATGTTCGGCCGGTTCCGCGACACTGACTTTGTCGAGCTGGAGTTTCGCATCATGTTCTGACGTCGAGTGGCTGTTCGGCACGTGATAGTACCTGATGGCGCGCAGAAGAGCGCAATTCCTCATTGTTGAATCGCGCACCTCGGCGTATACTGGTTGACATATGCAGGAAGCGGATCATCGCAATCCGGCGCAGCTCCTCTGGGACGCTCCGATTGCAATGGCCATTACCGAGAACCGCTGCATCCTCGACGTCAACCGGGCGTTCTGTTCCCTGATGGGGTACAGCAAAGAAGAGCTCTGCAACCAGAGCATCCGGCTGCTGTACCAGAGCGACGAGGAGTACGAGCGCGTCGGGCGCATCAAGTTTGCCGTGATCGCTGAGAAGGGCTGGGCCGACGTCGAGACCCGCTGGCGCACCCGTGACGGCGAAGTCAAAGAGATACTCGCGACCTCGTCGCAGCTGGCAACCGACGGTGCGGCATCGCGGGTTTTTGTCGTCGTACGCGATATCAGCAAGCGCAAAGCCGCCGAGCGGGAACTGGCGGTGCAGAGCTCACGCTGGTTCGAGCTGTTTGCCGATTCGCCCGAAGGCATCGTGCTGCTTGCCCCCAATTTCACGGTCATTACCGCCAACTCCGAGTTCTGCCGCATGTTCGGCTACACGGCAGAACAACTGATAGGGGTCCGCAGCATAGACCTGATCATTCCGCCGGACCGACAGGAAGAGATGCAAGCGGCACTGGAGCGGCTGCAGCGCGGCGAGACCGTTCGCATCGAGCACACCGTGCGCCGGACGCGGGACGGTAGGCTGCTGCCGGTGTCAATTGTCAGCAAGCCCATTCACGTGGACGGAGACAGCATCGGCTACTACGGCATCTACCGCGACATCACCGAGCGCGTGACCGCCGAGCAGGAGATACGCAGATCGCTGCAAGAGAAAGAGGTGTTGCTGAAGGAGATCCATCACCGGGTCAAGAACAATCTCAACATCATCATCAGCCTGCTCTCGTTGCAACAGGCAGCCCACGCTGAACCGGCGCTGCAGGAGCCGCTTGAGCTTGCCAAGGCACGCGTGCATTCCATGGCCATGATCCATGAGCTGCTCTATCGGGCACGCAGCCTGGCGCAGGTGCCGTTCCGCCAGTATATCGAGGACCTGGTTCACCACCTCGGGAGCGCGTACGGCGTGATCGGACGCAACGTGGAGGTCAGGCTCGACGTAGAGGATGTCAGCTTTGACATCAACACCGCCGTTCCGGCCGGCCTGCTGGTAAACGAGATCATCGTCAACAGCATCAAGCACGCCTTCCCCGACGGGCGCGGCGGCGAGATCGCGGTGGAGCTTCACGAGCGGGAAGACGGCTACCTGCTCCAGATTGGCGACAACGGCGTCGGTCCGCCGCCGGGCTTCAAGATGGAGTCCGCGCGCAGTGTCGGCATGGAGTTGATCCGCGGCCTGTCCGCCCAACTCGGAGCGCAGCTGAGCTGGGACTTCCAGAACGGAACCGAGTACCGCCTGCTCGTGCCGCGAAGGGCTCGCACCCGGACTTCAGAAGTGGTATAATACTCCCGTAAAGGAATTGCCGAAACCGGCAAGGAGTTGCGAATGGCAATCGTCATCGATCCGGATGCCACGCGCTCCATTGAGCGGTACAAACAACCTCCCGCACCGCTGACCGCCATGGCAGCCGAGATTCCGGAACTCGACAACCTTGACGCCATAGACCTGGACCGGGCGCCCGAAGCAGCCCGCCGACGGTACCGGCCCGCCCGCCGCAGCCGGCGGCGACGCTATCCGCTCCCGTCTCATCTGGGGAACCGCGTCGATCTCTACGCGTAGCGCATCGCCGTGCACGCCCGGTCTGTTTTACCCCGGGGCTTCGCGCCCGCTATTGCGCCTGGTCCGCCCAGAGGCGCTGCGGATAGACCCCCTGCTCGATCAAACGCGCTATCTCCGCTTCAACGTGCGGTCTGTCTTCTCGATAGGTCACGCCAAACCACCAATCGGGGCTGGGAATGACCTGCAGCTGGATGCGCCCGCTCGCGATCAGCATATTCACCACCGCGGGAATGTAGAGCTCGGCGTCGGGGCTCTCGCCGTTGTGAAGCAGAAAGTCGCGCAGGTATTCTTCGATAAAGCCGTACATCGCGGGAGTAAAGGCGAAGAAGTTCATCGAGACCAGCGTGTTCCGCGCCAGGGTCTCAAAGCCGTCGCCGACCGGATAGCGGGCCAGGGAGTCGTCTTCCGGATGGGGTGTGATTCCGGTGACCTCCTGCGCGTGGACCAGCTCGCCCGCGCTGTTGGTGCGGCAGACGGCACGGTTCACCCCGCCGTGTTCCGAGAGCGTATTGCCCAGCCGGTAGCCGACCATCGCAAAGTCGGCGGGGCCCTCGGCCGCTGCAAGCCGTTGCGCGATCAGGCGGTACGAGGTGCTGCCGTAGTAGTCATCGGCGTTGATCACCGCGAACGGTCCGTCAACCTGGTGGCGCGAAGCCCAGATCGCGTGGGCCGTTCCCCACGGCCGCGTGCGGTCCGGGGCGGCGGTCAGCCCGAACGGCACGTCGTCGATCTCCTGAAAGGCGTACTGCACGTCAATCCAGCGCTCAAAGCGGCTTCCGACACGCTCGCGAAACAGCGCTTCTATGTCGCGACGGATTACAAACACCACGCGCTCGAACCCCGCACGCCGCGCGTCAAAAATTGAGTAGTCCAGGATAGTCTCGCCGCCCGGCCCGACCGGATCGACCTGTTTCAGACCGCCGTAGCGTCGGCCCATGCCGGCCGCGAGCACAACAAGTGAAGGCTTTGTCATCGCCCTATTCTATCGAATGCCGGCCACGAAGAACAAGCGCGCGAAGAACAAGCGCACAAAGAACAAGCGCACAAAGAACAACCGCAGCGAGTCTCAACCGGCAGAACGGTTGCGAAAGAACCCATCATTGGCCGACTATCGGCCGATGACCGGCCGATCATCGGCTGGAATTCTGCGGCGACTGCGTCTATACTGGGAACGGTCTATGTGCACCCTTGATTCGCTCTACGCGACCATGGCGGAGTCTGCCGGTATCCGTCGCGCCGCAGTTCGCGCCTGCCTCGCGGGCGAGCCCACGTCGTGGCACGCCGAACGGCTGGCGGAGCT
>PWMO01000324.1 GCA_003558175.1 Spirochaetaceae bacterium | reverse complement strand
GCCGATGATCGGCCGGCCGGTTACTCCGCCTGTGCCGCCTTGATCACATCGTCGGCTATCTTGCCGGAGATCGGACTGTAGTGATCGAAGTTCATCTCGAAGCTGCCGGTGCCGGAGGTGATCGAGCGCAGGTCGATGGAGTAACGCATCAACTCTGCCTGCGGAACCTGAGCCTTGATGGAGATGATACCGCCACCGAGCGCTTCCTGACCGAGCACGCGGCCACGGCGACCGGTGAGATCCGAAAGCACGTCACCGAGGTACTGCTCTTCGATGAAGACCTCAAGGTTCATGATCGGCTCGAGCAGCGTCGGACCGGCCTTGGACGCCGCGTCACGCAAGGCTCCCTTGGCGGCCAGCTTGAACGCCATCTCCGACGAATCGACCGAGTGCTCTTTCCCATCCAGAAGTTCGGTCCCGATATCGACAGCCGGATAGCCGGCAACAAATCCTTCGCTCATGGCCTCGTGCAGACCTTTCTCGATTCCCGGAATGTACCCCTTGGAAACCGCCATACCGCGGATCAGGTTGTCAAACTGGTACTGCTCGCCGCGCTCGAGCGGGCGGATCTTGATCGAGACCTCGCCAAACTGACCGTGACCACCGGACTGCTTCTTGTGTCGATAGGTGGCTTCCGCCGGCTTGGTGATAGTTTCCCGGTAGGCAACCTTGGGTACGCGAGTGTTGACCTCGATCTTCTGGTTCTCCCGGATCTTGTCGAGAATCATGTTGATGTGCAGTTCTCCCATGCCCGCCACAACGGTCTCTTTGGTCTCGCCGTTGAACTCAACCTGGAACGTGAGGTCCTCTTCAACAACCTTGTGCAGCGCTTCGCCCAGCTTGTCTTCGTCTTTCTTCTGGGCGCCTTCAATTGCCACTGCGTGAACCGGCTGCGGCAGCGCCAGCGGTTTGAACGTGAACCGACGGTCGGGGGTAGAGAAGGTGTCGTTGGTCTTGGCGGACGCAACCTTGGTCAGAATGCCGATGTCGCCGGCGTTCAATTCCTGCAGCTCTTCAAGCTTCTTACCCTGAGCGGTGTAGAGCTTTGAGACCTTCTCTTTCTTTCCCTCGCGGACATTGAAGAACTCAGTGTCTGAGTTGAGCTTGCCGGTGATCAGTTTCACGAACGAGAGCTTGCCGGAAAACTGGTCGATGCTTGTCTTGAAGCAGAGGGCGGAGAAAGGCTGGTCGGGAGATATCTCGACGCTGGATTCCGCGCCCGCTTCGTCCACCGTGGTCTCCGGCATGCCTGACGGGGAGGGGCATACGCCCACAACCATATTGAGAAAAGCGCTTAAGCCGGACGCCCGCAACGCGGCGCCGCAGGCCACCGGCACCAGTTTCTGTTCGCGAACACCGGCGGTAAGCCCGCGCACCACCTCTTCTTCGGTGAGTGTCTCTTCTTCCAGGAATTTTGCCACCAGGTCGTCATCACCTTCGGCGGCCGCCTCAATCAGTGCCGAACGCGCCTCGGCTACCTGGTCCTGCATCTCCGCCGGAATGTCCGCGGTCTCTTCTTTGCCGCCGTCGGTCACCAGGTACGCTTTATTGTCGAGCAGACTGACGACGCCACGGTAGTCGCTGCCGCTTCCGATCGGGATGGTTACCGGCACGAAGCTGGAATCGAACTTCTGGGAGAGGTCGGCCAGCGCGTTTTCGAAGTTGGCGCCCTCTTCGTCCATGCGGTTGACAAATACTACCCGCGGCCGCTGGCGTGCCACCAGGCGCCGCCACAGCTTGATGGTTTCGATCTGCACGCCGGCCTTGCCGTTGATTATCACGCAGGCCGTTTCGGCGGTGCGAAAAGCTGCGACAACTTCGCCGACGAAGTCGGAGGATCCCGGGGTGTCGAGCAGATTGACCTTGCAGTCACGCCAGTTCACGTGAGTGAGGGTGGTGTGAATCGAGATTTTGTTTTCGATTTCCTCATCGGTATAGTCACTGACGGTCTTGCCGGACTCGACCTGCTCAGGTCTGGAGAGCACTCCGGTCAGAAAGAGCAGGTTCTCCACAAAAGTTGTTTTACCGGTCCCGCCGTGTCCAACGATAGCGAGATTTCGAATCGACTCAGTGGAAATGCTCATATTCTTGCTCCTTTGCGGCGAAAACGTGGTGTTGCCAAGGTTTTGTCGATGCTGAATGTGCGTCGAATCCTCATCACTATAGGGGCGACTATGTCGGTTGTCAAGTCGTGATTTGGAGCACCGGACGGCCCAGGCGGAGTCAGGATCCTGACTCAAAGCGAAAAGAAAATTTCCCTTCAGGCACTACTCGTGGTACCATAGACCATCCAACAACGCCAGCCCTACGGGGAGCGAGGAGGGCTCATGTCGCAGAATCCCATGGCCGTGGACGAGGCGTTTGAGCGGCGCAAGACTGCCATCGGCATCAGAATGACGCTGCTGTACTCGATCGTGTACGCCGGGTTCGTGGTTGTCAGTGTGTTTCAGCCCCAATGGATGGGGGTGCGGGCGGTGCTGGGGCTCAATCTGGCGGTTGCCTACGGTCTGTTTCTGATCATCATCGCTATACTGTTCGCGCTCGTCTATAATCACCTGTGCCGGATACCACCGGCCAACGGTTCACGTTCCGCAGAGCCGACCGGCGCGAAGGAGGGGTGAGATGGCAATTGCGGTATTTGTAGTCTTCGTAGGGTTGGTACTTGCCGTTTCATCCCATACCAGCAAGAAGGCAAGCAGCGTCGGCGGGTATTTTGTTGCCAACAGCTCGATCCACTGGGGCGTAAACGGAATTGCGTTTGCCGGTGGCTATCTTTCGGTGGCGAGCTTCCTCGGAATCGCGGGGTTGATTGCATTCTTCGGCTACGACGGGTTTCTCTACTCGATCGGGTTTCTCGCCGGCTGGATCGTGGCGCTGTTCGTGATTGCGGAGCCAATGAAGCGGCGCGGAACGTTCACCTTTTCCGATGCGTTGAACCGCAGTTTTCGGCGCCCGGGGATTCAACTGGCCGCAGGACTCAGCGTGCTGGTGGTATCGCTGTTCTACCTGGTGCCACAGATGGTTGGGGCCGGAGTGCTGGTCGAGCCGCTGCTGGGAATACCGCACTACTGGGGCGTGATAATCGTGGGGTAGGTGGTGATCTTCATCGTTGCCGGCGGCGGCATGACCTCCACCACCTACGTGCAGTTCTTCAACGGCGGGCTGCTGCTTACCTTTGCCGCGGTACTCACCATCGCGGTACT
>PWMO01000382.1 GCA_003558175.1 Spirochaetaceae bacterium | reverse complement strand
GAGAGATGCCGTGGGTAATCAGGCCGGCAAGGATAACCGCCGTAACGGTATTACCGGGGATGCCCAGCGTGATGGTGGGGATATACGCGCCGCCCGAGACGGCGTTGTTGGAGGTTTCCGCCGCTACAATTCCGTCCAGGATGCCGGTGCCGAACTTCTCCGGAGTCTTTGACGCCTTCTTGGCCTGGTCGTAGGCTATGAAGCTGGCAATGGTTCCGCCGGCTCCCGGCAGCATCCCGAGTCCGAGACCGATCAGAGAGGACCGCACCGCGTTCTTCACCTGGCCCTTCAGCACCGAGAGCTGCAGCTTCATGGAATCGAGCTTGGCGGAGAAGAACGAGTACTTCTTCTCGACGTCCGCGCACTGCGCGAATACTTCCGTCATGACGAAGAGCCCGATCATTGCCACCCGCAGCTCAATGCCGCCGCGCAGCGCCCCGATACCAAAGGTGAACCGCGTCACGCCGGACATCGGGTCACCGCCGATGGTAGCGATCATCAGTCCCAGACATCCGCTGATCAACCCGTAGATAACCGACTTTCCGGTGGTGCTCGAGACCACCGTCAGTCCAAAGACTCCCAGCAGAAAGTACTCGTAGCTCTGAAAGCGCAACGTTATGAACGAGAGCGACGGCGCCAGCAGGATCAGCGCGATGAGGCTGATCATCCCGCCGGTAAACGATGACGCAATAGCGTAGGTGAGCGCCTTGCCGGGGTAGCCCTGCTGACAGAGAGGATACCCGTCAAACGTTGTCGCGATGGACGAAGGCGTTCCCGGCATGTTGAGCAGGATAGCCGGGATCTTCCCGCCGGATACCCCGCCGATGTAGAGCGCGCCCAGCACCGCCATGCCGATTGCCGGCTCCATGCCGAAGGTAACCGGCAGCAGCAGAATCAGAGCCAGCGTTGCCGTCAGTCCCGGAATCGCGCCGAAGATCAGCCCAAGGAAGGTGCCCAGCAGCAGCATGAGCAATACCGGCGCCTGGAAGATAATTTCGGCACCCAGTAACAGATTTGCAATCACGGTGAGTACCCCCTAGTTAAAGATCAGGCCGCGCGGCAGGTAGATGTTCAGAATTATTCCAAACACCACGTAGATTATCAGCGTGATACCGGCGGCAAAGAGCGCCGAGCTGCCGAACCGCTTTGCCGTCTTGGCGCCGAGCGAGAAGATTGCCAGCGTCATGAAGACAAAGCCGGCCTCGAAGTAGCCAATGAGCCTGATCAGCGAGATGTTCAGCACCAGCAGCAGGAACAGCGTGATAATCCTGCCGCCGGCCCGCTGCATGTCAACGAAGATCTTGAGCTCCTGTCCCTCAAAGAGCCCCTTGCGGTTGTCGACGATTGATCGCCCGACGCCCATCACGCCCAGCACCATCAGCAGGACGCTGAGGAAGCGCGAATACTCGTCGGCGCCCACCACCTGCTGAAAACCTCTTGCTACTCCAAAGGATCCAACAAAGAACGCCAGGCCGATCAGGCAGACCGCCACGTTTATCAAGAGCTTCAGGATGAAGCTCTTGTTGGCTTGTACCGTTTCCTGTGTCATATACCCCTCATGTCTCCAATGCTCCGGTTGCAGCCGGCGCCGGCCGAAGTCGCTCGGCTGTAACCGGAGAACCGAAGCCGGCACCCACCGATCGGTGGAGCCGGCTTACGGAAGGTAGCGTGGGCGTTAGTTCAGACCGAACTCTTCAACCAGCCCCATGATGATCTCTTCATCCTGCTCAAACGCGCGGCGCAGCGTCTCTCCATCCTCGTAGCGGACAAACAGGCCGTTCTCCGCGGCAAGCTGACGGAATGTGTCGCTCTCGACCACCGTGCGGAAGAAGGCCGCGATCTCGTCCACGAGCTCCTGCGGCATGTTGGGCGGTCCCCAGACACCCATGCGGTGACTGGTCTGCAGCGGAATGTCATAGCCGAGCTCAGCAAAGGTGGGTACGTCCGGCAGCGAGTCAACGCGTTCCGCGGAGGAGACTGCCAGGATCTCGAAGTCGCCACTGTGGTGATCGCCCAGTACGGTCGGCAGCTGGGTCAGGCCCATGAGGTCCTCGCCGGCAAGCAGCGCTGAGGTCATCGGACCGCCGCCGCCGTGAGCGACGTAACGCAAGTCGTCGCGAATACCGGCCTCGCTCAGCAGCATCTCGCCCATCAGGTGCGTTCCGCCGCCCAGCGAACTGCCGGCGAAGGTCGTCTCGCCCGGGTTGGCGCGAACGTATTCGAAGTAGTCCTCAAGGCCGTCCCACTCTCCGGGCAGGGCGAAGGCAGCTTGCGGAACCTCAAACAGCATGGCAATCGGCGTGA
Organism: Spirochaetaceae bacterium; assembly: GCA_003558175.1. Taxonomy (GTDB): domain Bacteria; phylum Spirochaetota; class Spirochaetia; order DSM-27196; family PWMO01; genus PWMO01. The sequence goes on along the minus strand of PWMO01000382.1, from coordinate 904 downwards.
ACTCTTCGTAGCCCCAATCGCGCACACCCAGCGCTACGTGAGAGATAAACGAAGTATGGTGGTGCAAGAGCAGGTGGCCGTCCGGAGTAGCGGCGCGCACCTCTTCCATGGCGTTTCCGGCGCTGGCGCCGGCGATGTTGGTAATTACAAACGGTCGCTCGAGCAGGTTTTCTTCGCGCACGGCGCGTTCGATCATGCGCGCGGTGACGTCACTCAGGCCGCCGGGGGCGTAGGGTACAACGTAGCGGACGTCGCGCGACGGCCAGTCGCCCACTTCAGCTTCACCGGCAGCAAAAGCCGTGGAAACGGCCCCAAACATCAATGCAACAACTGCTCCTGCAATAACAAGCCTTTTCATTTCTCTTTCCTCCTTTCCAGATGACACGATGCAACGATCGAGATCACTTCTTCTCAGCACTGCCGAAATCCGCGGCAACGGGATCCCCCGTCACGCATCTCTGCGCAATGTCTGCTATCTCTTCATAGGCTACCCCCTGCCTGCAACGTACTGTCTACAATTGCTGATTTGGCCATTTACGCAATGAAACTGCCATCCTTCCATGATGCGGGCACCCGCTCCGGCCCGGAAAGGGCTGCTGGAAGCGCCCGCCTGAACCGCCTAAACGCTCAAATGCCGATGCGCGGCAGCGTCTCCCTGAGAAACTCCTCCTGTTGCCGCATGTAGCGAACGACCGCGGCCGAATCCATGTAATGCAGGTTCAGCTGTCGCTCGGCCGCTTTGCCTCTATGCTCGGGATCCTCAATGGCCAGCCGGAACGCCCCCGCGAGCGCATCGATAACCTTTGGGTTGGTGCCTGCGGGAACCGCGAGCGCAAGCGCCGACCCCAGCGCGATGTCAAACCCGTACTCCCTGAGGGTGGGGACATCGGCAAACCCTTCCAGG
>PWMO01000325.1 GCA_003558175.1 Spirochaetaceae bacterium | reverse complement strand
GACACCGGTCACGCCGAGACCGACGGTTTCCGTCAGCAGGGGAAAGACCACAAGCGGTGCCGCGATCTGGCGGTACAGCGCGACCCAGAAGATCATTCCGGGGCGCTTCACACCCTGCATGACGGAGTTGGCCTGGTTCATTGCGACGTAGCTGAAGAAGGTGATCGCCTCGATGTAGAGGTAGCTGAGACCGATCCGCACTACGTCCGGGTTTTCGGTGAACAGTCCCAGAAGCGGCCGCGCGAACAGCAGTACCGGCGTATAGACCGCAACCATGATTCCCGCACCGAGCATGAGCGACGTCCGGTACCCTTGCACCACGCGGTCAATCCGGCCCGCACCGTTGTTCTGTCCGACAATCGTAGCAAGCGCAATATTGAGCCCGATGGTCGGCACCAATGCGATCTGCTCTATGCGAATGGCCGCACCGTAGGCGGCAACCGCATCACGGCCATAGCGCGAGATGAAGTAGGTGATGACGAAGGTGCCGACCGCCATCGTCATCATGTTCATGGCTGCGGGGAACCCTTGCCCCCAGATCTCGCGAAACAGCGCCCGTTCGGGCAGATAGTCATGCAGCCGAGAGCCGGCGCACGTGCGCATGGCAACCGATCGAAATGCCAGGTAGGCAAGCCCGAAACACTGGATCGCAACCGTTGCCAGCGCAATGCCCGCCTCACCCAGAGCCGGAATCACCACCACACCGCCAACCGACAGGCCGAGCATGAACAGCGGATCAAGCCCGATATTCAGCAGAAAGCCGAGCATCAGAAAGTTGCGAAAGCTGCGTGTGTCGCCACGCGCCGTGAGCCCGGCGTTGACCACGTTGTTCAGAATCAACGCTACGCCTCCGGCCACGATGACGCGCGCGTAGCGCAGTGCCGCAGCCAGAAGCTCGCCCTCGGCATTCATGAAACGGAACACGGACGGGAGCGCCACGAAGAGTGGAACGCTTACCGCGCACGCAACCAGCAGAGCGAGCGAAATAGCCTGCACCTGGTAACGAACCGCTTGCTCATGCCTTCCGGCACCGATTGCGTTGGCGATCAGGGCGTTGGTGCCGGACCCTATGCCTACGCCGACGGACAGGATGACGATGAATACCGGGAAGGAGAGTGACAGCGCCGCCAGGGCGTCGGTAGAGATACGCCCGCCCCAGTAGGTATCCACCACGTTGAACATGGTGTTGAAAAAGAAGCCGATGCTCGCGGGAGCCGCGAGCCGCGTCAGCAGCCCGGGGATTGGGTCCTCGGTGATACGGTATGGTGCTCGGGCAGAGTCGGCCCGCTTCATGTCAACGGCCGTTGGCCGACCGCGTTGCCGACCTGACCTGTTGGGATCGTTCGGGCGACGACTGCGGAGCTGCGGCGAAACGCGGCTTGTCGCCGCTCGCGACAAGAAACTGCTCTTCAGTCATCTTGCCGCGCACGTGCATGACGCGCATCAGGTGCACCATACGCTCGAACCATACGTCCGAAATCTCGCCGGCCTCAAACTGAGCGTGCAACCGGCGCGGCGACGGTACGATGCTCGCAAGCCACGCCGCCTCGGCAGCGGTCAGCTCGCCGGGATGCCTGGCGAAGTAGTGACGGGCAGCGTCATAGATGCCGTAGACACCCGGACCAAACTCAATGACGTTCAGATAGATCTCGAGCAGCCGTTCTTTTGGGATGGCCGCCGCCTCCTCGATCAGCAGTACCAGAATATACTCCTGCAACTTGCGTGCAAGCAGGCGGTCATTACTCAAGAAGAGGTTCTTGGCCAGCTGCATCGTGATCGTGCTGGCCCCGACTACAATTTCACCCGATGCCACGTTGCGCTCAACGGCGCGGCGCACTGCAGTCCAGTTCACCCCGCGATGACGAAAGAAGTCCCTGTCCTCGGCGGTGAGAATGGCCCGCACAACCCATGGCGAGATCGAAGCCAACGGAACGTAGCGGTACGACGGGTCGGGGGTGCCTGCGGCGAAGCGATGAGCGCGAGGCGCAGACCAGGCCGTTACGCCGGCGTACGCCCCTGCGTATCCAGCCGCATGCCGCGCCTCATGCTCGCCTGGACTCGCGGTGCTGAGAACCGGTGTACGTTGTCGAAGGTGCGTGATTTCCTCGGCGGTGAGACCGGCGTTCTCGGCGAGTCAACGGCTGGTTACCGGCCTTGCCTGGGGCGCCCGAATCACCCGGTCCACGCCGTGCGCTTCATCGACGATGCGGTGGATAAAGGTGCCGCGCAGACCAAACACGTTCAACTCGGCCGGGATGGAACGCAGCTCGAGCCCGTCGGTGGTGATCTCCGACCTCCACTGCATGCGCGAGATCGATTCCGTGGGCGATTCAAAGTCAAGCTTCCATGCGACGGATCCGTCTATATCTATCGCGGCAACCGGACCGAGCAGCGCGGTGGGCAGCGAATCGGCGATCTCTCGAAGCCGGGTAGGCGGCAGCTCGAGTAACAGCTCCACCCGCTCCGGTACACTCTCCAACCCACGCAGTCCCCGCAGGCTGGGGCGAAGGTCCATCTCTACTCGCCCGAACCGCAGCCGGCCCCGGTCAAAAATGACCGCGCCGCGTGAGACTGAACCCAGCGTAACCGGACGCGCTTCTACCGGAAGCGGCCGATAGAGGCGAGGGGCCGGAACGGCAGCGGAGGCATCGACCTGAGCGTGAAAGCGGTAGCCGATGTCGGGCAGCACGATTGGCTCGCCGGCAACCGCCGGCAGGGTGAATACGGCGGATGTCAGCCGCACTTCACCGTCTATCGTTGCCGCGATCGCTCCTGTCGCCGGGCTTGCCTCGCCTGCGGAGAGATCCGTCACTTCGTCCGCGAGCCGCGCGTCCAGCATCAGGTCCAGCGTACCGCCGCCAATTCGGTCATGCCACGCTCCCCCGAGCAGCTTCCCCACCGCCTCCAGATCCAGCGCATCGATGCGGCCGACACCGGAGACTTCGCCACTGCGATAGTGCACTCGCTGGTCGACCGACCAGGTGCCGGCGTTCGCCTGTTCTTTGAGCAGGCGCCCGGCGCTCCGGATGCCAAATTGCTGCGCGGCAGAGCGATGCTCGAAATCAAGCGTAAACTCAAGCGCCGTTTCACCGGACGTCCGCAACCGTGCCGAAGCGATGCGGACGTGAAGCGGCAAACGCTCGAGCAGCTGCGGCAGGCTGTGCACCGGGCCTGCATCGAGCATCAACCCGTGGAGCCGGTCATGCGGTGCTGCCT
>PWMO01000031.1 GCA_003558175.1 Spirochaetaceae bacterium | reverse complement strand
CGCTCGACGATCCAGCCCCGCCGATGCTCGTAATTCCGCCCGGTGACAGTGTCTTCACCGCACAGAAACGCGCGCCGAACGCAGCGGGAGATCACGTGGTACCAAGGGGTGGCGTCCAGAGAGACGAGGGTGGAACGTGGATAGGGCATGTGGAACTCCGTGGGAGAGCGAGCCGCCGGCTTCGCTGATGCTCTGGAGCGTAGCAGCGGGGAGAGGAAGGCGCCATCCATGTGACTGTCCACTTCATTCGTGCTAATTTCGAGACGCGGCCGGGTTCAGGGCGACGACGGGAAACACAACGACTAGAGAGAGAAACCGACGATGAACGACAGGTTGCGGCTGATCTGCGACTATATGCATTACTCCTGCTTGCCGCGCCTTGACCGCGCGCAGGACAAGGCGGCTTGGTACGGCAATCTGCTGGTCGATCCCGACGTGCCGACCTTCGGTACCGCCGATACCGGTGCAGCGCGGGTCATGGCGGCGCGGATCCTAGGCGAGCAGGTGGCGGCGCGGGGCATCGACCGGATCAGGATGGGCGTCACAGCCGGGCTAGATTCCCGGGGCCTGCTGGGCATTGCGCTGGATGTGCTTGGCCCGGATCGGATCGTGGCCTTCACCAGCGGGCAGCCAGGGAACCGCGACCGCGAACTGGCGCGCTACTATACTGAGGCTGTGTTGAGCGAGCATTCGATCGTGGAAACCCAAAGCGGCACCTATGACACCGACGCGATCGTCAGGGCCTTCTCCAACCGACCGCCGGGGTTCGTCGGCACGCTCATCGGGATATCGAAACGTACGAGCACCCCGGTCAAAAATGTCGGAAAGCTGCCCTCGATCGCGGGTTACCTTGGGGATGCAATCAGCGGGAAACGTCTGCACGGCAGGATCCACACCGACTGGCAGGAGGCTTGCGCCGCCTTTGTGCGCAAGAACGACATCTATCGACCCGCGTCGAAGCGGGTCCTCGCCTCGCTCCTCCCCGCGGCGTACGATCCCTACCATATCCTTCCAGCCAAGCCCTTCCTGCCGGCCGAGTTGATGGGCTATGATGACCAGGTTGACCTGTGCTACCGCCAGCACCAGCGCATCCGCCTGAGCTTCAAGCCCTACAGTCCCGAGGAAATCGGCGGTCACCAGCCCGCCGCGAAGCTGAACCTGGGCAAGATCACGATCTACGATGACCCGCGCATCCAGAAGTCCTATCTGCAGATGCCGCAGGAAGAGCGGCTGAACCAGCGCTTCTACAAGCGCATGATGCTCGAGCAGTGGCCGCAGATCTTCCGCGATCTGGTCTCTCCCGACGACCCCCGCTGGGCTCCCGAGCCGCCGCCCGCCACGCAGCAGGAGAAGCTGGCAAGATCAGCTAGATCCGCCGGTCACACCAACTGGGAAATGCTCTGGGCCGAGAATCCGAATTTTAACACCTTCGCACGCACATTGATGCTGTCGCTGGCCGGCCGGCGCCTGCTGCACTGGCTCGATCCGGCCGGGATCGTGGAGGAACTGGACCGCGACCCGCTGGGGCTGGGCAAGATCATCGTCTGCCTGTGCTCGGTCGAGCTGAACATCCGCGCCGGCCGTCTGCCCGACGCGGTCTGAGGCCCCGGGCCGACCCGGGCTCTTGCCGATCCTGCCGGGGTCAGCCCGCCTTCGGCCGCGCAACGCAGAACACATTGCTCACCGACAAGTCGCGCCTACTATAGTCCGGATGGCGGGCCAAGATCTCATCGGTCAGCCGGCCGAAGTCATTGACGATCTCGTCCCAGATCTCGATGTCGAAAAACTGGGCGGTCACCGCCCTGAGATCGTCGAGGCGGATCTTGTTGAGGGCGCGCGTGAAGTAATGGCCGGGAGGCGGGTCGAAAATCAGGTGGTTCCAGTCGGCATACTGCATGTGCTCAGGGTTGGACTCATCCAGATCGTTGACGCTTTTTGGAATCATGTGATGGCCCTTCCAGCTATAGAAATTGTCATGCAGGAAGATCAGGTTTCCGTCGTCTTCCATTAGGGCCCGGCATTCGGAGAGGACGCCCTTCAGATCCATGAGATGCTCGGTCACCGTATGCAGCGCGACAACGCCGAACTTCGGGCTGTCGGGTTGCCTGGCGTGTTCGGCCAGTAGATCCGTGGTCACGCCCCGAACGATCGAGATCCTACCTCCGAAGGCGGCCATGATCTCGTTCGGGGTCCATCCGAGCCCAGTCCTCTGCGTGACGCCATCGACCCTTGGCACGTTCTTGTTCTTGACTTTGTCGATATCCAGTTTTGCTCCCGCATCGACCCCGCAATAGGTTGTCGCGCCCAGCGTAACGAAGCCGATGCCGTCGGTGCCCTGCCCGCAGCCGACATCCAGGACACGCTTGCCGCGGTAGTAGTTTCGGATCTTCCAGGGCCATCTGAAATAGCCGAACTGTGCCGAGCGCAGGGCAATCCGGGCCGGAAAGTCGGCAATCTCCTCGCCCGGGATACAGAGGCGGCGGTAGAGCTTGACGATCTCGGCTTCGGTCACATCGCCCTTGCTCAGGCGCTTGCCGATATCCTTCAATGTCTTGTCTAACTCAGGCGCGGTCATCTCGAAATATACCATGAATGTCCTGGTCGGATGTCAGGATGTCCTTGTCCCAGCCGTAGGTACGGTCCGTGTTATCCGGGGTTTCCTACCCGGTCTCCCGGTCGGTTTGCAGGCATTCCCAAATGACGCTTTCATATTGCCGCGCCACCCTGTCGAGCGGGTGGTGACGCTCGACAAAAGCGCGACCGCCATGGGCCAGGGTGTCGCGCAGCTGCGGATTATCGTGCAAGACGCGGATCGCCGACGTCAACTCGGCCACGGTGCGACGCATTATCAGCCCCTCGCGCCCATGCTCCAGCGCCACGCCGTGAAAGCCCGCATGCCGCGTGGTGATCACCGGCACGCCCCAGGCCAGCGCCTCCATGATCACGTTTGACGAGGCCTCCTTGCCGGCGCCGACGGGATGCAGTAGCACGTCGATTTGCGACCAGAAATCGGGCAGCAGCCGGTCATGCGGGATTTGCTTTGTGCCGCGCCCGATGACCAGCAGATGGACCCGCGCAGCCGCGCAGGCCTCGGTGGCCAAGTAGTAGCCCTTAATGTGGCGCTGAGCTTCGTTCGACATCGAGGCCGCCATACCAACGGTAAAGGTACCGCCTGACGCACGCTGACGCACCTTCGGACGAATAGCCGCGGTGTCGAT
>PWMO01000441.1 GCA_003558175.1 Spirochaetaceae bacterium | reverse complement strand
GGTTGCAGGCGGTCAGGGTCGCCGAAGTGCATGTACTCCGGGATCATGCCGATCACCCCCTGGCCCGAGTGCGCCAGCACGTGGTGCCGGTAGAGTCCCCAGTTGATGCCGATCTGATGCTCGCGCAGCGGACGACACTGATCGGTCAGTCCGGTGGTTCCGGGCGCAAAGATGTAGACCGGGCGGTCGGCCGGCTGCCGGTAGCGCGGGACGAAGAGCTGGGCCGTAACCACGGTAGGCTGCTGTTCGAGGTCGGTGCTTCGGTAGCGGATGACGTACACGTCTACGGCGTAATTCGCCGCAGGTGCCGGCAGGTCACGAAACCGTTCGCGCGCCATGGCGTCCACTTCGGCGGTGGAGTAGCGCCGATCGAACTCCACCGAAACCAGACTGCCGGCCGCAGCCGTGGCGTGGATTGCGGACAGCAGCAGAAATGAGAACAGAATCAGCAGCCGCACGAGCGGGTGGCGTGCGGTGATCGCGATCGCGCGGCGGCCGTCCGTTGGTCGCACTGCGGCCGGTCGCCTCTTACTGACTCTATCAAGGGGCGTGCCCCGCGTCTCGTTCATATTCCGATCTCTACGTACTCACTACAGGCTGCATGCTCACTACAATAGATGCGCAGGATGGTAGGGCAATGTCAAGCAATCGCGCTCACAAGCGCCTACCCGCCGCCAGCGCCGCCAGCGCTTGGATTTGCACAAGGTCGGCGCTACGGTTATATTCAGCGGGTAGTGCAATGAGTATCGCCTGGCGAACGGTGCTGCAAAACTGCAACAGTGCAACAAGGTTCGCAGCAGTATTGACCTGCTGCAGGAGGAGTGTATGACGGAGCGAAGACGCAACACCCTGGTTCTCCCGGCCGCTCTGTTTGTGCTGCTGTTGCTCGCTCCGGGCGGACTGGATGCGCAGGACGGTCTTTACGGCGCCGCGGCGCCTCGCGACGCAGCGTTTGTGCGGGTCATGCACGTCGCCGATGCCGCTCCACTGAACGATCTATGGGTGGGAGCGCAGCGTTTTTCGCACGTCGAGCAGTACAGCATCACCGCCTATCGGCCGGTAGATAGCGGCATCTTCCAGGTTACCATCGGCGCCGAGAGCGAGGAGCTCATCGCCCGAGCCGGCGAGTACTACACCGTACTCTACTCCGACGAGGGACTCGCCATCCTTCAGGACCCTGCGCACACCCGGCCCGATCGGTCGCAGCTCTTTCTGTATAACGTGTCCAGCCTGAGTCCGTTGGAACTCCGTACTGCGGACGGCGAGACTCCGGTGATCACCGGTGTGGAGCCGGGCCGCTCCGGGGTAACCGCGGTCAACCCGATCCGCATCGAGTTCGCGCTCTACCATCAGGGAGAGCTGGTTGCCACCGTTGGCGACCCCGGACTCGAGCGTGGCCAATCGTACAGCATCGTGCTGATAGACGGCGCCGATGCAATGAAGACCATCGTACAAAGGGCCGAGATCGAGCTGGAGTGATCCGTTGATCTTCAGCACCACGCTATTTGTGTTCCTTTTTCTTCCGCTGTTCCTGCCGGCGTATTACCTGCTGCCGTTCCGGGCCCGTTCATTGTGGATACTGTTGGGCAGCTGGCTCTTCTACGCCTGGTGGCGGTTGGATTTTCTGTTTCTGATTATTGCGGCAACCGTCTGGACCTATCTTCTGGGAGCGGTGGTGGCGGCCAATCGGGCATCACGACCGGGTCGCGCGCGAGCGGCACTCGCGCTGGGTGTGGTGCTCAATCTCGGGATTCTGGCCTACTTCAAGTACTTCAATTTTGGCGTCGACACGCTCAACACACTGCTCGAAGCGGCCGGAGTGGGCCCGCTTACCGCCTGGGCGGTCATTCTGCCGATCGGAATATCGTTCTACGTCTTCCAGGCAACCAGTTACCTTATCGATGTCTCGCGCGGCGACGCACCGGCAGCGGCCTCCTACGTTGAGCTGGCCGCCTACATTTCGCTCTTTCCCCAGCTGATCGCAGGACCGATTCTGCGCTACAAGGACCTGGCGGATCAGTTCCGTTCGCGTCGTCACGACTTTGGCAAGTTCTCCGAAGGCGCCTACCGCTTCATGGTCGGTTTCTGCCGCAAGGTGCTGGTAGCAGATACGGTTGCCACCATCGCCGACGCGGCGTTTGCGCTGCAGCAGCCCGGGTTTGTCGGGGCGTGGCTTGGAGCGCTGGCGTACACGGTGCAGCTCTACTTTGACTTCACCGGGTACTCCGACATGGCCATCGGGCTCGGGCTGATGATGGGGTTTCGATTCATGGAGAACTTCCGCTATCCCTACATCTCGCAGAGTATCACCGAGTTCTGGCGCCGCTGGCACATCAGTCTCTCCAGCTGGCTGCGGGACTACCTCTACATCCCGCTGGGCGGGAATCGCCGCGGGTCGCGTCGGACGTACGTCAATATTGCGCTGGTGATGCTGCTGGGAGGGCTCTGGCACGGGGCGGCCTGGACCTTTGTCGCGTGGGGCGCGTGGCACGGCGCTATTCTGATCATTGAGCGGCTGCTGGGAGTGGGCGCCACAGCGCATGCCTCCGCCGCGCGAAGGGTCGTGGCTACGGCTCGGACCATGGCGCTGGTGATTGTCGGCTGGGTGGTGTTTCGCGCACCGGATTTCGAGAGTGCGGTGGTGCTGTACCGCGGCATGGTTGGAGCGCACGGGTGGGGGCCGGTCGGCCAACTCGGCTGGCAGTTGAGCTCTGTGGCGCTGCTGACGCTGGCGCTGAGCTTTGTGATCATCTACATAGAGCCGTTTGTGCCCGATCTGCGCCGCAGACTCGTGCGGCTGTCGCAGCACTCGCAGCCGCAGCGCCTGTCTCGGCTGCGGGTCATGAGCGCCGAAGCAACCGAGCGCCTGCTCTGGCCTGCGACGCGCGTGCTGCTGTTCGCGCTGTTTCTGCTGGCGATCGTCAAGCTGCAGGCTGAAGCATTCTCCCCGTTTCTCTACTTTCAGTTCTAGCGGTGGGTGATGCCGATGAGAGCGAGGAATCGATGAAGACGAGCAACCGAAGGCAGAAACGCGACACCGGGCTGGACCACGGAAGGGGGCTCTCTATTCTCGGGCTGCTGATGCTCGTGACGCTGGCGGGTGGACTTATCCTGACCGTGCTCAATCCGGCGACCTTCCGCGCACCCCCCGCCGGCGAACTGTTGAGCGGCGAGTGGATGGCCCGCTATCAGGAGCAGTATGAGCAGAGTCTTCCGCTGCGGGACTGGG
>PWMO01000311.1 GCA_003558175.1 Spirochaetaceae bacterium | reverse complement strand
TTGCAGACCGGCGTTATCGACGGCGCGGAAAACAACTGGCCAAGCTACTACTCGACCAGCCACTTCGAGGTGGCCAATTACTTCACCCTCAACCACCACACCCGGGTACCCGAGATCATCGTAGCCAGCAAGATCGCGATGGACCGTCTCTCACCGGAAGACCGCGAGATCATCCGCCAGGCGGCATGGGACTCGATGGACTTCCAGATCGAGAAGTGGGAAGCGTTTGAGCTCGAGGCCGAAGAGGTCGTACGCGCAAACGGCAACGTGATCATCGAGTTGGACGATCTGCGTCCATGGCAGGAAGCGATGCAGCCGCTGTACGCCCGCCTCTCGCCGGCAAACCAGCGCGTGGTCGAGAGAATCCAGGCCGTCCGCTGACCGCCACTTCGTAGTATAATTCTTCAAGACGTCACGGGTCGCGCCATGCGGCGCGGCTCGTGTTCCAATCAGGGGGCGCCTCATGCACAACGTAATGCAGTTCGTGGTTCGATTCTTTAACGGAATCCACATCCTGATGGTCTACCTGGCCAAGATACTGCTGGTGGCAATGACGGTGATCATCGCGGTACACGTGTTCATGCGTTACGTGCTGCGTTCCGGCATCCACTCTTCCGAAGAACTGGCGTTGCTGTTCGCGGTATGGTTTATCTTCATTGCCATGAGCATCGGGGTCAAGCAGAGCCTGCACATCAGCATCAACATTCTACCGGCAAATGCCCATCCAAAGTTCAACCTGGTGATCACCAAGCTGCGCGATCTCGTGGTGATGTGGATATCCGTGGTCATGTTCTACTACGGAATCATTCTCGTCCAGTTCACTATGCGGTCGATCATGCCTGCCACCAGGCTTCCCTCCGGCATCCTTTACATGGTACTTCCGTTCGCCGCGGTCATGATGTTCTATGACTCGCTGATGGATCTGCTGGGAGTAGATACCCGCGACGCAGAAATAGACGCGCGCCTCGGCGGAGGGGAGAGTTTCGATGACTAGCGCAACCGTTGCCACAACACTGCTGATGGGCGGGTTCTTCGGTCTCTTGATCCTGAAGATCCCAATCACGTTTGCGCTCACCGCGGCATCTATCGCCACCGCGATGTACCTGAATATCCCGCTGATGTCGGTTGTACAGCGAATGGTACAGGGCGTGCGCTCCTTCTCGCTGCTGGCAATCCCTTTCTTCATCCTGGCCGGCGAGCTGATGAGCAAGGGCGGCATCTCGCGCCGGCTGATCGATTTTTCCAACCTGCTGATCGGCCGCGCCCGCGGCGGACTGGCACAGGTTAACGTGCTGGCCAGCATGTTCTTCGGCGGGATCTCGGGATCCGCGGTGGCGGATGTCTCCTCCATCGGAACCATCATGATTCCGATGATGAAACAGAAAGGCTACGACGCCGACTACTCGGTTGCGGTCACCGTAACCAGCGCCTGCCAGGGCATTATCATCCCGCCAAGCCATAACATGATTATCTATTCACTGGCTGCCGGCGGCGTCTCGGTGGGCCGACTCTTCCTGGGCGGCTTCGTCCCGGGTGTCCTGCTCGGTATCGCGTTGATGATCATCAGCTACGTCATCGCAGTCCGACGCAGCTACCCGAAAGAGGCGCACTATACGCGTGCCCAGACGATCCAGATCACCAAAGACGCCGTGCTCGGGCTCCTGACGCCGATCATCATCATCGGCGGCGTTGTGCTTGGTGTATTCACCGCCACCGAGTCCGCTGCAGTTGCCTGTGTCTACGCCTTCTTCATCACCTTCGTGGTGTATCGCGAGATTCCGCTGCGCGATTTCGGGCGCATTCTGTACGCATGCCTCAAGACGCTGGCGATGGTGATGAGCCTGATTGCGGCAGCCAGCGCCTTCGGCTGGCTGATGGCCTACCTGCGCATTCCGGCGCTTGCCACCGAGGCCCTGCTGACAATCTCGCAAAACCGCGTGGTGCTCCTGCTGCTCATCAACGTGATGTTGCTGGTACTGGGAGCGATCATGGACATGGCACCGCTGATCCTGATTACCACACCGATCCTCTTCCCGGTGGTGGTGAACGTGCTGGGCATGCACCCGGTACAGTTTGGAATCATGATGATGCTCAACCTGGGAATTGGACTCTGCACCCCACCGGTCGGTTCGGCGCTGTTTGTGGGCACGGCGATTGGACGCATCTCCATTGAGAAGGCTACTCGCGCGATGCTGCCGTTCTATGCTACCATGGTGGTGGTGTTGATGTTCGTTACCTTCGTACCCGACCTGGTGATGTTCATCCCCAACCTGCTGATGCCGTGACGGCACGCGCCTCCGGCTCGTGCCGCGATAAGGAGGACCACGTGGCGAATTACCCGGATTTCACCTTTGAACACCTTGCGATCAACGTTCCGGACAGAGACGCTGCCGAACGATGGTACGTCGAGAACCTCAACCTGCGCGTTGTGCGGTCTGTTCCCGGTGCCATGAGTTTTCTGGCCGACGCCTCCGGCCGCGTGGTGCTCGAGCTCTACGCCAACGATTCGGTGGCACGCATGGACTTCAGCTCGCTGCACTATCTGACGCTGCACCTCGCGTTCGCCGTGCACGACATCCGTGCCGCGGCTGCCGATCTGACCGCTGCCGGCGCGGAAGTGGTAGATGACTACCGTGTCGCGGGCGACGACGAGCTGATGATGCTGCGCGATCCGTTTGGCGTCTACATTCAGCTGGTGCACCGCAAACAGCCGATGGTCTGAACCGCAGCATACCCGGGCGCTCAGCCGCAGCGCACAAAAACTGGCGCTCCCGCGGATATGATGATAGGATACTGCGCATGATGACGCGATCGTTCCTGGTTGTGCTGGTTGTCCTGTGCGCCGGCCTGGCTCTGGCACCGCCGCTTGCAGCGCAGAACACGTTCCAGCCGTTTGACCGCGAGGTAGAAGACCTTCGCTACCTCTACAGCCGTGCCCGGCTGAGCCTGCCGGAGACCTCGTTTCCCATCTCGCGGCGCGATCTGCAGCGGCGTGCATTGGAGTTGCTCGATTCGCCGCGCGCCGCCGCACTGGCCGAGGAGATTGAGCGGTATCTCGACCGGTTGGGCTATAGCGAGCGCGACATCCCCGTCGACGTTGCGCTGGACTTCTTTCTCGAGGCGCACACCTTCGACATCGACATCGCCAACTACGACGACTTCTCCGAGAAGGTGCGCGACCATAGCCCGTTTGCAGTGCTGGCGATGGGGTACGCGCACGACGCGGTTGG
>PWMO01000458.1 GCA_003558175.1 Spirochaetaceae bacterium | reverse complement strand
GGCCTGGCGGTGCATCAGCGCCTGCGGCGGATCGGCCACGAGCGGGTTTGCACCGTCGCCAAACGGTACGGTCAGGATGCTGGCCGTGCCGCCGAGCACGTACCCGTCTTCAAACCAGATCTCTCCCAGATACTCGAACGCCTCGCGCACCTCGGGGCTGTCAAACGGCAGATCCCCGTCCACCCAGGCGTCGTAGACCTCGGGCGGGTGAATGCGCAGCATGATGTCCTCGATCCAGTCGGTGCCGACCCAACCGGTGGCGCCGCCGGACTCCATTGAGATCGACCAGGGTGTGTACCCGTCGGCCACCATCTGGTCTGAGAGTGCCAGCAGCTCGTCCCAGCTGGTGGGAATCTCGTAGCCCTCGGCGGCAAAGACGCCGGGTGCGTACCAGACGAGGCTCTTGACGCTGGTGCGATACCAGACGCCCAGGATGGCGCCGTCATCACCGCGGCTCATGTCGAGCCAGCTCTGGTCATAGCTGGAAGCCAGTTCCGCGTCGCTGAACCAGTCGCGCAGGTCGATGAGATGTCCCTGCGAGTGCAGGTCGTTCATCAGGCCGGGCTGCGGAAAGACGGCGATGTCGGGCGGATCCCCGCCTTCGGCTCGCACCGTAATCAGCGCCTCGAAATCACCGGAACCCTCGTAGTAGACGTCTATGCCGGTCTGTTCGATGAACGGCTCCATCGCCGCCTGAAAGCGTGCGGCGTCCTCGTCGACGTAGGCACCAAACAGCACCACCTCGGTCCCAGACAGATCCTGCCCTTCAGTCCACGGATTGCCCGTGGGGTCGGTCGCCGTCACCTGCACGGCCTCTTCCGCACCGCAGGCGGCAAACAGCAGAACGGCCACAACGAGCACCATAGCCAGCGCGTACCCGCTTTTGCGTACTTTTGACATCCGGTTTCCTCCTAATTCCTTGATAAATGCGCAATATAACTCGCGTTACTAACTCGATGATACACGGAGGGCTGCAGTTTTGACAAGCAGAATTTCGCGGGTTTTGCGTCAAGCGATGTGACGAAGAGTTGCGGTTTCAGCGATTATATGCAAGAATGGAGTTAATCATATTCGTTGTTTCCACACGCTACCGGTAAGAAACAAATTTCTGGAGGAATGCATGGTAATTCTGACTCTCAATTGTGGCAGTTCTTCGGTCAAGTACCAGATCTACGATTGGGAAGCCCGTGAGTCACTCGCCGGCGGAATCGTTGAACGGGTTACACAGGAAGGCTCGATCATCAAGCACAGCGCCCGCGGCAAAGAAGAGTACGAGAAAGAGCACCCGTGTCCCGATCACCGGGAGGCAATCCAGCTGATAATCTCCACCGTTCTCGATCCGGAGGCGGGAGCCATTTCCAGCATTGAAGAGATCAAGGCGGTCGGCCATCGGGTGGTGCACGGCGGAGAAAAGTTCGCCAAATCGGTACGGGTTGACGACGAAGTGCTGGCAACCTTTCGCGAGATCCAGGACCTTGCGCCACTGCACAATCCGGCAAACATCATGGGAATCGAAGCGGCCCGTTCACTGCTGCCGTCGGTACCGCACTGCGCCATAATGGATACCGCCTGGCATCAGACGATGCCAAACAAGGCCTACCTCTATGCGCTCCCCTACGAGTGGTACCGGAAGCACGGCGTGCGCCGGTACGGCTTCCACGGGACATCGTTCCTCTACACCGCCAAGCGTGCTGCCGTGCTGCTCGGCAAGGATCCGTTCGAGACAAACCTGATCATCGCGCACATTGGAAACGGCGCCAGCATCAACGCCGTCAAGAACGGCGTCTCGGTAGACACCTCCATGGGATTGACGCCGCTCGAGGGGCTGATCATGGGCACCCGCTGCGGAGACATCGATCCGGCAATTCCGTTCTACATGACCAACACCTGCGGCATGAAGGCCGACGACGTCGAGCGTGCGCTCAACAAGAAGAGCGGGGTACTCGGCATCACCGAGAAGTACGTCGACCGGCGCGACATAGAAATGGCCGCTGAAGCGGGCGAGGAGCAGGCGGCGCTGGCCATTGAGATGGAGGCCTACCGCATTCGCAAGTACATCGGAGCCTACTCCGCCGCGATCGGCGGCGCCGACGCGATTGTCTTCACCGCCGGCGTGGGCGAACGCGGTCCGTTGATTCGCGAAAAAGCCATCGAAGGGCTGGAGTTCATGGGCATCAAGCTGGACAAGCAGCGCAACGCGGCCTCACGCACCAAGAACGGTGAGACCATCGTTTCCACCGACGACTCGCCAACCAAGGTCTTCGTCATTCCGACCGACGAGGAGCTGGTGATGACCGAAGACACCTATGCAATCATGCAGGGAACCTACGACGTTCACACCAACTTCCGCTACAGCTTCCAGGAGTCCGACTACCAGAATAATGAGCGAAACGGGTGTATCGACCGCGACATTCAGAAAGTAGCGGGACTGAAGGAGATTCTGCTCAGCGGGGACCATGCGGTGAAACTGAGCGAACGGGAGTGTGACTGATGACGCTCGTTGCCCGGGGCGGACCAACCGAGCAGATCAGCGACGAAGAGCTGCGCCGGGAACTGTACCAGGCGCTCGATCAGTACGCGTCGGCACGGCGCGTACTGGCCGTCCCACCCGACATGAGCCGTTTCCATTCACGAGCGGGCACACTCACCCGCTTCGTCTGGGACTACTACGGCGACCGCCTCGCCGCGGTACTTCCGGCGATCGGCACGCACTATCCCATGACCCCCGCAGAAATTGACGAGATGTATCCCGGCGTGCCGCAGCAGCTGTTCCGCGAGCATAACTGGAAGAAAGGCCTCACCACGCTGGGGACGGTGCCGGCAGACTACGTTGAAGAACTCTCCGAAGGCAAGCTCAACTTCAGCTGGGACGCCCAGGTGAACAGCCTGTTGACCGACGGCGGCATGGACCTGATCCTCTCGATCGGCCAGGTTGTCCCGCACGAAGTCATCGGGATGGCCAACTACAACAAAAACATCTTTGTGGGAACCGGGGGCCGCGACGGGATCAACAAGAGCCACTACCTTGGCGCCGTCTACGGCATGGAGCTCATCATGGGGCGCGCCGATAACCCGGTGCGCAGCGTGCTCAACTACGCATCGCGGCACTTCGCACAGGCGCTGCCGATTGTCTACGTGTTGACGGTTATCGGTACCGAAGCGGACGGAAGCCTGGTGGTGCGCGGGCTGTTTATCGGCGACGATGAAGACTGCTTCTACCGCGCCGCCGAGCTCTCGGCGCAGGTCAACCTTACCCGGGTTGCGCGGCCACCGCAGAAGATGGTGGTCTATCTCGACCCGTCCGAGTTCAAGAGCACCTGGATCGGCAACAAGAGCATCTACCGGACCCGCATGGCCATCGCCGACGGCGGAGAACTGGTTGTCCTCGCTCCCGGCGTGGCCGAGTTTGGCGAAGACAAAGAGAACGACCGTCTGATTCGCAAGTACGGCTATGTGGGGGTGGACCGGGTGCTCGAGCTGGTGGCCGAGCACCAGGAACTTGCCGACAGCCTCGGAGCCGCCGCTCATCTGATGCACGGCTCCAGCGAGGGCCGCTTCCGGGTCACCTACTGCCCCGGAAAGCTGTCGCGCGAGGAGATTGAGAGTGTCGGGTTTGGCTACGCTGATCTGACCGAGATGATGGAGCGCTACAACCCCGAGCTGCTGCGTCCCGGGTTCAACCACCTGTCGGACGGCGAAGAGCTGTTCTTTGTCTCCAACCCGGCGCTGGGCCTCTGGGTACGCCCGGATTTTGCCGCGGAGTAACGTCAGCCGCCGCCGTCGAAGTGCACCGCCGGCGGCACGGCAAACTCAATTCCCGCTTCGCTCAGCGCGGAATGCACTCCCTGCATGATCGAGTTCTTGACCGCCAGAAAGTCCTCTTTCACAAACCAGATGCCGAACATGATTTCGACGCCGAACCGCCCGAAGGTATTGATCACAAACAGCGGTTCCGGCTCGTCAAGGCAGTTGGAGTTGGCGCGCGCCACGTTGAGCAATGTTTCCTTGACCCGGCTGAGATCGGTGCCGTACCGCACCACAAACTCAACGTTCAGCCGTCGGATGGGGAAGCGGGTAACGTTGGTGACCTCGGTCTTGATAAGCATCTCGTTCGGCAGCCGAATGTACTGGTTGTCAAAGGTGCGGATCTTCACCGAGAGCAGATCGATGGTGAGCACCACACCGGCAAATCCTCCCACCCGAATCACGTCGCCCACGGCAAAGGACTTCTCCGATATCAGAAATACGCCGCTGATCACGTTTGAAACGCTGGTCTGAGCCGCAAAACCAACGGCTATACCCACGATTCCGGCCGCACCCAGCAGTGCCGTCAGATTCAACCCCAGCTGCGCCAGCACGATCATCCAGACGATCGTAACGCCGCTGTAGGTGATCCCCTTCTTGAGAATCATCAAGGACTGCTGCGAGAAACGCTTCTTGAACAGCTGCACGGTGAAGAACGCCACCAGCTTGACCAGCAGCAGGCTGACAACCAGCACGATGACGATTCGCGCCAGTACCAGTGCGCTGTCCAGACTGAACAGCCGAAGCAGCTCCTCTGGAATCAGTAGATGCATGCACGCCTCCTCGCGCAGTCCTTCGGGTCAGTAGTTGCTGATGCGCTGGAACAGCACGTAGCCGCGCTTCCACCAGCTGTCGTCCGGTCTCTTGCGCCAGTCGGCCACCAGTTCGACTTCGGCGCGTTGCTGCTGCTTCGCCCGCTCCGACGCCACGGAAAAACTCAGTTCGTTGTCGCCGGTCACGGTGATGACCTCGCTGCTGGAGACCAGCCCGGCAAACGGATTGTCGGCATCACGGCGCCGGTACAGTTTGAACTCGTTTGCCTGCAGAAACACGCTATCGGTGCGGAACGGAACGCTACTCTGGTTGCGTATTCGGATCGTGCAGAGCGCGGACACCGGAGGCAGCTCTAACTCGACCCGGTCACTGGTGAGACGGGCAAAAACCGAGTAGCAGAGGCTGCCCTGCATTGAATTGCCGAACCAGCGCCGGTGCAGCGGCTGCGTCGGTGCCTCGAACAGAACCCGTTCCGGCGATGCGCCGGAGAAAACCGCTACCCAGACCGGCAGCGGCGCAAAGAGCTCTGCATTGCTGCGCGGCAGAACGGTGATGTACTCATCGCCCTTTATGACCACGGCTCGATCCGCAAGCCGCGGCGCAAAACCTACACCGTGATCGGCATCGGGGGCGATGACCCGGGTCCAGGGGAGGTCGTCAGGTTTGGGTGTGTCGGGAACGAGGCTGAGGCGGTCGACGGGGGGCTCCGCATCTTCATCCCGGTGATTCCAGGCGTAGAGCCATTCACCGTCAACGCGGCAGATCCAGACCGAAAGAACGCCCAGGGTCCAGTGGTAGGTTTGGCCCGGCTTGAGCTCCCACCGCGCATTCATTTCCATTCTGGGATACGCTTACCCGTGCTCCGTAGTACGCCGCGCAACAGCGGGGCGGCGCGGCCGAGCGCAGGTGCCGTCCGGAGCAGAACGACTACTCCGCAGCAGCTTCCTGCTTCTTCTCTTTGCGGGCCTGGCGGCGCTTGGCGTTTGCCAGCGTAGCTTTGGCCGACTTGGAAATCATGACCTTCTTGCCGTCTACTTCGTGCTCAAACAGCAGTTTCACCCCGCTCTTCTTGGTGATGGGGCAGGTCCCGCGCCCGGACTTTGGTTGTTCATTGCGCAGGTTGGAACCGCGATGTGTCTTTCCCATGGAACGTCTTTCTCCTCGTACAAGTTGGCACCGTCTGTGTGACGGACCCACAATGTAGCGGGAAACCGAACCGCTGGTCAAGCCGGCGCGCCTGATCCGGCTGCCTCCGGGCCGGTGCGCCGTGCCGCCGATCCGCTGACCGGCCTCTACAATCGCGCCCACCTGGCCGAACGCCTCCTGCAGCTCAGCGAGGAATATCCCCGCGACGGGCGCGAGTTTCTTGTCTGCATTCTCGACCTGGACCATTTCAAGTCGATCAATGACACCTACGGTCACACCGCGGGAGACATGGTTCTGAACTCGGCCGTTGTTGCAGCGGAACGGCGGGACGGACCATGCGTTCTGGCCCGAATCCGTGTCGTTTCTGAATGACACCGTGACAGACCCTGAAACGGCAATTGGACCACGGCAGATCACGGACCTCTACCTGCCGGCACCGGCCACCGCACGGAACGGCCGACTGGTCACCTTTGATGAGTCGATCAACCGCGCTGCTGTCCTGACCGCAACGCCGGAACGTCTTCTTACAATCTGAGCAGCCGACCCGGGCTCAGCTGTTGCTTGAGTTCACCCGCCGGGTGTACTCCGCACCCCCATGTTTCTCGAGTATGGTGACAGGTAGCGGCGGCTTCGTCCGGGAAACGAATCCCACGGACATGGTGCAATTTCAAGATTGTACTTTGAAAATGATCTACCGTCGCATTACCGAACCCCTTCGCTCCCTGCGCATGCAGTATCCAGTTATCACCATGACCGACCCACGCCAGTAGTGTGGGCCACATGCTCCCCCTGTGTGCATGGCGGAAACACCTCACGGGAACCCAACTCCTCGCCCCTTTTCGGAATTTTTCCCGATGCCATCTATGAGGCCGGCCGAATGCGGTACTCCGTGGCAGACGTGACGCGGCACCGGGGCAGCCGAACCGGTTCGATTTCGACGGGTACCATGCGATTTCGGCACGAGTTGGCAAGTTCCGAGCGCAAAACTCAAGCAGCAGGATCAAAAGGGCAGTATTGATGGGTGTGAAGACACACCCTTACATCGGAAGAATACAGTCCATGAACGTCAATGAACGGCCGCGAGAGCGGCTCTGCAGCGCCGGACCGCAGGCCCTCGCCGATCACGAACTGCTGACCGTGATTCTGGGTGCCGGACAGCGCGACCGCCCGGTCACGCAGATCGCGGCGGAAGTACTGGCGGTTCTCGACCGTCTGGGGGCGCAGACAACCGCCGAAGATCTCCGGGGCATTGCCGGACTGGGTCCGGCGAAGGCTACGCTGATCAGCGCCGCGCTGGAGCTGGCACGCCGCATCCTCTGTCCCGGCAGAACCAGAATCACCTACCCCACCGATGTGCTTCCCCTCGTGGCGCATTACGGCGACCGCAAGCAGGAGTACTTTCTCTGCCTGTCACTGAACGGCGCCCACGAAGTGATTGCCACGCGGGTGGTATCCGTGGGGCTGGTCAATCGCGCGCTGGTTCATCCGCGCGAAGTCTTCGCCGAACCGGTCACCGACCGTGCGGCGGCGGTGGTGGTTGCCCACAATCATCCCAGCGGGCATGTCGAGCCGAGCCGGGAAGACCGCGACGTCACTGAACGGCTGACCGCCGCCGGGCGCACGCTGGGCATCCAGGTGCTGGATCATATCATCTTCAGCACCGAGGGCTATTACAGCTTTCTGGAACACGGAGCGATGTAAGTGCGACGGGTTCAGCGGTAGTACTGATGACCGGAGACCGAGTATCCGGAGAACGGGATTGCTGCCGGACGGTCGGGGTCTTCAGCCGGCTCTTCGCCGACACGCTGCTCGTCGTCCGCCGGGCCGAGTGGCGTGTAGCCGCCGTCAATCCCGCCGTAGCGGTCTTCTATCTGGATGCTACCCGAGACGGTGCTCACGTCAAGGTCCAGCTCGTCCAGGTCCTGCGCGAACACAACGTCTATGCGCCCGCTGTTGGTCACTACTCGCCCCTGTTCGCGCAGCGTAATACCAACGATATCGATGGCGCCGGAGACCGTCTCAACATCGAGCGCGCCTGCGACGTCCCACATATTCACCCGGCCGCTGCCGGTGCGAACGGTCAGATCGCCGTCACTGTTGCGCACAATAACGTCACCGGAGTCGCTGTTGATTCGCTGGGCACCGCTGGACCCCACAACCGTGATGTCACCGCTGCTGCTGTAGAGGCTCAGCTGCGCTTCGACCCTGTCGATCGATACGGCGCCGCTCCCGCCATATACGCGAAGCTCCGACGCAGCGACGGTCTGCACCGAAGCGGAACCGCCTTCAGCTTTGATGGTCAGCTCAATAACCGCCGGTCCCGAGACCAAGATTCGACCGCGACTCGCAGCGGGCAGAAGCGCCCGCTCCTCGACCCGAATGCTCAACAACGTCCCATCGCGCTCAACGTGGACGCGCTCGTCCGCCGAGCCAAACACTTCGACCCGCGTTACCGGTCCGGCCCCGCCACGGTACTCAAAATCGAGCAAGCCGGCGTCGACGTCGATCCGCTCGATGCCCCACTCTTCGGTAGCGATCAGCAGCGAACCGGTGGGCAATTCGCCCCAGCCACCTGCAGCCAGCGGCTGAGAAACCAGCACGAAAAGAAGCACTGTCGCGCCAAGGCAACGGGCGTTCATATCGGTTCAACAGTACACTGTCTGACACCGGAATGCAAGGATACGCCGTATTGGCCGTGCGCAGCGCATCCATCAAAGGCTATTCACATTCGCCACCTGTTTCGGTAGCATGCAGAGATACCCTTTGGTGAGGTTTGCGTAATATGGCAACGCAGTACTGTACTCCGTTCTTGATTGTCGACGAGAAGACAGATCGTGACGGCGTCCTGCAAAGGATCGCCGAGCAGGCTTCGCGACACCCGGCCGTGACCGCTCCCGAGCGCCTTGTATTCTCCGCGCTGCGTGACCGAGAAAACACGGTGTGCACGGCCATCGGGCACGGTGTTGCCATACCGCATTGTGCCGTCCCCGGCATGGATCAGCTGGTGCTCGGGCTTCATGTCTACCGCAATGGCGTAGCTATGGGGGCGTCGGATGCGCAGCCGGTCACCATCGTATTCTTCATCCTCGGACCTCCGGAAGCCCGTACACAGCACGTACAACTCCTGGCGGCCGTCTCGCGCGCCGTGCGAGAAGAAGACTTTCGCAAGCAGCTGAATGCCGCCCAATCTGAGCAGACTCTCCTGGAGTGCGTGCAACGGGGAGTGACCGAACCGGAGGAGCCGTCCACGGAAGCCCAATGCCGGGTTCGCGTTCTTTTGCAGAACATTGAGCTGCTGGAGACGCTGCTCCAGGAACTCTCGGGGTATGGCGCGTCATCTCTCTCGATCGTTACCGGCGAGAGCGCTCGCACGTACCTCGGTCAGATGGCGTTGTTTGCCAGCTTATGGACCGGCAAAGAGCAGAACTCGATCCACATTGTCGAAGGATACGTCAAACGTTCGGTTGCCAACGATCTTGTGCGTCGTATCAGCGACCTGACCGATTCGCTCGGCAAGAAAGGACGCGGCGTACTGGTGACCGTGGAAGAGATGATGATCGTTCACGGGTCACTGGAACTGTAGCGGACATGCAGGTCCAAGTGAATTACCGCAAGCACGTCACCGCTCGCTTCCGCAGACGCAACCTGGTCATACTCGAGGTCTCGAGCAGATGAACTACCTGGAACACGTCTTTATTGTAGCCGGCCTCATGCTGTTGCTGTTTTTTGCACTGGGATACGTTTTCCAGCGGCTGCGGATACCGTCGCTGCTGGCGTACGTATTTCTCGGCTTGGCAATGGCCGGCCTGCTTATCGGGCCTGAGCAGGATGTAGTTCACCATATCTCCCGCATCGGAATCGTGCTTCTCTTCTTCCTGCTTGGCTTGCACTTCCCGCTAAACCGTCTGGTCAGTATATCGCGGCGTGTCTGGCGAGTGGGTGTGATGGATATCGTGCTGAACTTCGGCGTGAGTTCCGTTCTGGCGGTGCTGTTTGGTTTCGAGCTCCTGCCGGCACTGATCATCGGCGGCGTTGCCTACGCCAGCAGCTCTTCGATCACCGTCAAAATGCTCGAGGAGACCGGCAGAACTGCAACTCCGGAAGGTGAGTTCAAACTGGCGCTGCTGATTTTCGAGGACATCGCCGCGCCGGTGATGGTCTCGATACTGGTGGGGTTAAGCCTGGAGGGCAACGTCACCGCCGGCGCGCTGGGATCAGTCGCGGCAAGGGTGCTGCTGCTGACGGCCCTGTCCCTCGTCATCGCATACTACGGCTTTCGCAGGCTATCCACGTTCATCCGCCGTTATATGGCCCGGGATTTCATGCCGGCACTTGTGGTTGCGGTGGCGTTTCTCGCGGCAGGGGTAGCGGAATATCTCGGACTCTCGAAGTTGCTGGGCGCATTCCTGGCGGGGGTGATGCTCTCGGAAACCGGAGCTGCACGCGAGTTGGGAGGTATGCTGACACACGTGAAGGATCTTGCCCTTCCGTTCTTCTTCTTTGAGTTCGGTACTTCGATTAGTTTCGGGGCCGGCATCATCAGCCCGGCGCTTCTCGGAACTCTGATATTCTGGGCACTTGTCGCCAAGCTGGTGGTCGGATTCTGGGGTGGCCGGATATACGGACTATCGTTCGAGGGGTCGCTTCGTGCCGGATTCTCACTGTTCCAGAGAGGCGAGTTTTCCGTGGTCATTGCCGCGATTGGCGACGCCGCGCTGCGAGTGTTCTGCGGCTTCTACATCATTGTCACCGCGTTGATTGGCGTGTTGTTTTTTCGCAAGGCACCGGCTATCTCAGATGCAATTACGCGGTGGAAAAGTCGGAAACAGCGCCGTCCGGGCAATGCAGTCAGGTGAAATGCGGGTTCTCGCCGTCGCAACGTGAGGTAATTCTGAACGTGAGATGAAGCAGAGATGAAGCAGAGATGGAGTTGAGATGAAGCGGTCACAGAAGACCGCAAGTGCAACCTGAGTTGAGGAGCATTTACAATGCATATCGTGATTGTAGGCGGCGGAGCGGTTGGCACGGAACTGGCCAACAGCCTTGTTTCAAAGAAACAGACCGTTGCAGTAGTCGAGAAAGACCCGGCACGGGTGGCCCAGCTTGAACAGAACTCAAGTATCCTGGTTGTGAGAGGCAACGGCGCAAGTATAGAAACGCTGGAGATGGCAAAGATTGGGTCAGCCCAGATGTTGATCGCAGTGACCGAGATCGACGAAGTCAACATAATTGCCTGCATGGTTGCCAAGAAGAAGGGCGTCCCCGTTACCGTCGCGCGGATTCAGGATCCTGAACACGCGGAAGACGATTCTTCTCGCGGGCTGACGCGCGAGCAGATGGGCATCGATCACATAATCAGCCCTGAACGAGCCGTTGCTCAAGAAATAGCCAAGATGATCTTCTTCCCCGACGCAGAAGAGATAGAGTACTTCGCGGACGGCAAAGTGATGATGGTGCGCCTATCGATACCCGAAGAGAGCGAGATCGCGAATCGGTCGCTCAAAGATCTTCAGCTGCATGCCGGGTTCATCGTCGCAGGCATCAAGCGCAGCAACGGTGACTTCGTCATTCCGGGCGGAAAAGACAAGATCAACAGCGGCGACAAAGTGTACCTCATTGGCGGCGGCAAAGTTGTCCGCGAGGCAAGCTGGCTGCTGCCGCACGGTGCAATCCGCGTACGGAAGGTAGTCATACTCGGAGGCGGCAAGATCGGTCAGTATCTGGCGTCTCTCCTTGAGTCACGCCGTGAGCGATCCTTTCTGACGAAGATCATAGAAAAGGACGCCGCTCGGTGCGAAGATTTGAACCGAGTACTCAGGAACACCATTGTGCTCCAGGGAGATTCTTCCGACTGTTCATACTTCAATCGTGAAGAACTGGGTGAGGCCGATGTGCTCATTGCCGTTACCGGCGATGACCGCAATAATATGGTAGCGGCAGTGATGGGTGAGCGGCTCGGCGTCAAGAAGATCATCGCCGAAGTAACGGACATCTCCTACCTGTCGGTGTACGGAGCGATAGCAATCGAGAACACGGTAAATCCGCACCTGATAACCACGGCGCAAATTCTCAGGTTGACCCGTAATGAAGATCTCGTCTCCCTGTCGATTCTAAAAAACGAAGAGGCAGAAACCATGGAGCTGGTCCTTCCGAGTTCAGCACCGGTGGCGGGCAAGACGGTGGAGAATGCGCGGTTTCCCAACGGCATGCTGGTTGGAACGGTCGTTCGCGACGGCCAGGTAATTATTCCTCACGGCGGAACGGTGCTTGAAGCGGGTGATCATCTCGTTGTCTTCGCGCTGCCCAAGGTAAGCAATCGGCTCGACCGGTATTTTGCGGTGCAGGGCTGAATCTCGGAACACTGCCGGCACTGCAGTGCAAGATCCTCTGGCTGCAGGAACCTCCGTAGATTTTCCGTTCTCCGCGTGTTGGTGCGCGCCCTTGTGGCGCACACGGAGGACGCGCTATAACGAAGCGAGGAGTCTCAGATGGAACGCAAGCGTCTCGTTCGTTGGTTTTACGCGCTGGCTGCCGCAACAACCCTGACTGCCGTGGCGGCGGCCCAGAGCAGTGGTGCGCTGCACGCCACTACCGACGATTTCAGGGCGCCGCTGCTCAATCCGGCGGCGATTGCGGTCGGCAACGCGCGCGGCTTCGCCTTCGACATCGGCTATGAGAACCGTTCCGCTGACGGCTTCTCCGCTGAAGCGACCGACGTGTCGCTCTTTCTCGCCGGTGATTCACTTGGTTACGTGTACCAGCGGATCGATGAAGAGAACCGGCACACCTTCAGCTTTGCGTTTGCCCCGGGAGACAATCTCTTCCTGGGTACCGGCGCCACGCTGCCGACCTTCAACTTTGACAGCGGGATCTACCGACTCGGGGCGCTGGCGCGCCCGTTGAACCTGCTCT
>PWMO01000533.1 GCA_003558175.1 Spirochaetaceae bacterium | reverse complement strand
TGTCGGGGTCCTGCTCGAGCAGTGCGTCGTGCAGTTTCAGCACGAACGGCAGGGCAGCCGCGATCAGTTCAGGGTCATCGTCGGTGGTGAAGACGTTCACGCCGTCCCCGCCGGAGAGTACGTCCGAGAAGCGTCGTACCATCATGCGGTTGATCGAGCAGGACGACACGACCGCTATGCCCAGTACGATATACAGGATTTGAACTCCCCGATTCAGTCTGAACCGCATCACTTCCTTAGTTGTACCGCAGTGGCCCCCCTTTTGCAAGGAAACTCAACTGGTGCCGGAAATGGGCTCTTGATCAGACACCGATGCTGCGGTTTCGGGCTGTGATCGGCCAGCGGTCGGCAACCGTGCCGTCGCCGTCTATGACAATCGCTTCGCTGTAGAGTGCCGAGGTCGGGCAGACGTGGGTCGGGATGACCAGCAGCGGGGCTCCGACCTCCGGCAGGGGTCGAGCCTCCGACTGCGTGGCGGGCCGCGCATCGGGCGCGCGAAAGACCCAGTGCTCTTCGTTCTGCAGCAGCGGCTCGGCATCGGGATATGCCGGGATATGGCCGCGCGCGCCCTGAGGATCGGCGGCGATCCCTTTGGAGCCCAGGTCGAGCGTGAATATATCCGCCGCCGGGCGGCTGATTACGCGCGTCAACAGCAGCGCTGCCGGCGTAAACGGGAGGTCGGGAAACGCACGCAAGTAACCCCAATCGTGCAGAAACGCAGTGCCGGGTGACAGTTCCGTATCGTCAAACGTGGCGTAGCACGGGAACCCGGGTGTGCCGCCCATCACCAGCGTGGGCACCGCAACACCGTGGCCCTCAATTGCACTCTTCAGCTGGCGGGTAACGGAAAGGGTCTGTCTTGCCGTCTCCAGTCGTGTCGCAAAATCCGGTGCGCGGTTGTTTCCGTCGTAGCAGTGCAGCCCGCGCAGCGTGAGTCCCGGTTGACCGGCGACGTACAGCGCCAGTTCCACCGCCTTCTCGTCCATCGAGACGCCGGTGCGATGCATTCCCGGGTCCAGGTCGATGAGCACTCCAAGGTTGCGATTGAACGCACTGCACTCCTTTGCCAGCAGCTCGACGGCGGGAGCGTCGTCGGCGAGTACGGAGAGAGCGACATCGGGGTAAAGGCAGCGAAACCGTACCACGCGTGCGATGTTGGGGCCGACCACGGAGTAGGCCAGCAATACGTCCTTCGCGCCGGCGCGCGCCAGCATCTCGGCTTCGGCGATCGTGGCGCACTTGAACTTGCGAATCCCGCGTGCAAGCTGCAACTGCGTCAGGGCGGCGGTCTTGTGCGTCTTGACGTGCGGTCGCAGGCGCTCGACGCCGCCCGCGATGCGGATGACGGCGTCCAGATTGGCCAGAATATGCTCGCGGAAGTAGAGCAGCGCGGGACTCGCGATCTGCTCCGGATTCTGCAGTGGATAGCGTTCCAGGTTCATTGCAGTTCTCCCGATATGTCGGCCTCGCGTCTGCTGCGGGCCTGGTCCAGGTAGTTGTAGATGGTAAACTTGGAAATGTCGTAGAACTTCGCAACCCGATCGACCGATTTCTTTATCAGAAACGCGCCGCGCTCGTCCAGGAACTGAATGCCCCTGAGTTTGTCTTCTTTGTTCATGTGGGCAACCGGTTTCTTGACGTGCTGGAACGATTGCTGGATCAGGGTGTCGAGCAACTCGTTCACGTCACTTGCGAAGACTTCGTCAACCCGTTTCTCCTCGTCGACAAAGAGACTATGATTGGTTATCGAGGCCAGTGCCTGCTCGGCCATCAACAGGTCGGTGATATCGAAGTTGATGCAGATCGCTCCGATGACTTTTCCCTCAGGATCTCTGATGTAGATTGAAGTGGAACGAAGCACCTTGCCTTCTTTGGTCTGCGTGACGTAGTTGTACTGATCTCCGCCACGTTCGGTGCCGCGCAGAATCTCGAGCCCGAGGTTGGTGCCGCAGTCTCCAACCTTGCGTCCGGTCACGTCTCCGTTCACAATTGCCACGATGCTGCGATCGTAGGGCTGATCCTTGAGGTCGTGCAGTACCACCTCACACTTGGACCCCCAATGCTCGGCGAAGCCGTTGATGAGAGCACTCAGAAAATCAAACTCTTCCCGTACCGATGTCACTCTGTTAATCCCGTCGCTTGCTTCTCTATTGTCTGTTATCGACTGTTGGTAGCGCTGGAGGCAGTATACACGGTATGCGGGCATGATTCAAACAAAAATTTGTTTCCTCAAAAAGAATTTTGTTGACAGGTGTCTGCCTTGGCCTCAGAATGATGGGAAATCGGTGGAACCCGATAACAGGAGGGTGCGTGTGATGAGAAGAATAGCCACTCTAATGGTACTGGTAGTTCTCTGTTCGAGCGTCGCTTTTGCAGGCGGATCACAAGAAGATGCTGCCGAACAGACGTATCGATGGCGAATCGGCTTCAACACCGTTGAAGGTTCAGTACGAGACGTCACGGCTCGCGAGTTCAAGCGTGTAGTTGAGGAGCGGTCCAACGGCCGCATTCAGGTTGAGATTTTCCCCGCCGAGCAGCTGGGATCAGAGCAGGAGATGATCGAGTCGGTTATGATCGGCGCGCTCGACATTCAACTCTCCGGTGGTCCGGCGCTGCAGAATCTCTTTCCTGAAGTATTGCCGCCGTCCTTGCCGTTCATGGTGAGTAGTTATGAAGAGGCACACGCGCTGCTTGATGGTCCGTATGGCGACCTCATCCGCGAAAAAGGCCGCGAGCATAATCTGGAGATCCTTTCCTTCCTCGATCTCGGGTTTGCGCAGATCACCACCAATCGCCGTCCCATCCGCCAGCCGTCGGACCTTGAAGGGCTCCAGGTTCGAAGCCCGAACGAGCCGGCCTTTATCGAGACATTCAGAGCATTGGGCGCACGAGTGTCGACACTGCCGTTCACCGAGGTCTACCTCGCATTGTCACAGGGTGTGGTCGATGCACAGTTTAATCCGCTGGATGCAATCTACGACACCAAGTTCTACGAGGTTCAGGATTATCTGGCAATCACAAACCACGCGTACTACTATTTTGTGTTCATGATGAACCGGGGTCTGTGGGAGAGTCTTCCGGCCGATATCCAGGCCATTGTGCAGGAAGGTGCCGATGCCGCCAGAGATAGAAGCCGCGAATGGTTCCAGACCAAAGATGCGGAGATGCTCGAGGCGCTTCGACCTCATTTCCGCGAGATTACCGAGCCTGATACGGCACTCTTCCAGGAGATGCTT
>PWMO01000061.1 GCA_003558175.1 Spirochaetaceae bacterium | reverse complement strand
TGGAGATGTTCTGCGCCACCTCGGATTGCTGACGCGCCGCCTTGGAGATGTTGGCAATCAGGTCAGCCAACTGGTGGGACACCCCTTCGATCTCGGCCAGGGCATCGCCGGCGTCGAAGGCCAGCTTGGCGCCGCCCACGACGTTGGAGGTGGACTGCTCCATGGAGATCACCGCCTCCTTGGTGTCGGCCTGGATGGTCTTGACCAGGGCCTCGATCTGCTTGCTGGCGTTGGAGGAGCGTTCAGCGAGTCGCTGCACCTCGTCGGCCACCACCGCGAAGCCGCGCCCGGCCTCACCGGCCGAGGAGGCCTGGATGGCGGCGTTCAGGGCCAGGATGTTGGTCTGGTCGGCGATATCGGTGATCAGGCTGACGATGTCGCCGATCTCCTGGGAGGATTCACCCAGGCGCTTGATGCGCTTGGAGGTCTCCTGGATCTGCTCGCGGATGGTGTCCATGCCGTCGATGGTCTTGCGCACGGTGAGTGCGCCCTTGGAGGCGATCTGCACGGACTTTTGTGCCACCTCGGCGGAGGACTCGGCGGAGCGGGACACCTGCTCGATGGAGTCGGCCATGTCGGTCACGCCGGAGGACGCGGAGGCGATCTCCCGAGCCTGGTGGTTGGAGGCGTCGGCCAGGCGCAGCGCAGTGGCCTGGGTCTTCACTGCAGCGGTGGAGACCTGCATGGCCGTCTGGTTGATGGTGGTCACCAGGCTGCGCAGGGCGTCGATGGCGTAGTTCACCGAGTCGGCAATGGCGCCGGTGATGTCCTCGGTGACCGTGGCGTGAACGGTCAGGTCCCCTTCCGCCAGGTTGGTCATCTCATCCAGCAGGCGCAGGATGGCCCGCTGGTTACGACGATTCTGCTCCGTGGTCACGGCCAGTCGGCGCTGGGCGTCCTGATAGAAGAGATAGGCCAGCAGGCCGATGGTCACCACCGTCAGGGCGGCCAGCAGGTAACCGGCGATCACCCACTTGCTAAGCCCGGCAGCATGGCGTTCCACAGCCTCCTGAAAGCCACCCACCGCGGCCAGCAGGTCGCCGGCCTGGGCGCTTGCCTGATCGGCGGTCGTGGACACGCGGGCCAGGCTCGAAGACAACCCCGCCAGGGCTTGAAGGTCGGGGCTCAAGCTGTCCAGGTGGCCCTGAATCCGGCTCATCTGATCTGTCATGGCCGGCGCCGCATCGTTGTCCGGCAAGGCAAGGGCCTGCAGGCGATTGATGTCCGCCTCCAGGCGCCGCAGCCCCTGCTCCAGACGCTGGGCGCTGCCAGGAAGGCCCTCGCCGGCTTCGACGAGCAGAAGATCCCGCTCCATATCCCGGCTGCTCATGGCGATTCGGGCTGCCAGATAGACCCGGTCGGACTGTGCACCGGCCTCCGCCAGATCGCCGGCCAGCACCTCCGCCGACTCGCGCAGTCGGGACAGTGCCGGGGCAGCGCGCCCGACGCGCTCGCTGGCATCGGCCAGGGTGGAGCGGGCATCCAGCAGGTCATTCAGGGGGGGGCGAAAACTGTCCCAGGCGCCGCGCAGATCCCCCAGCGGCCCGGTCAGGGCGCCGGAGACCGGCGTGATGTCGGCATCGCCGTCCCGCAAACGGGTCAGTGAAGCGTCCAGACGATCCCGGTGACGCCGCAATTCCACAAAGGCCGCATCATCGCCCGCTGCGGCCACCCGGGCCTGGGACTCCAGACGCTGAACCCACAGTCGTTGATCCGCGGCGACGGCGGCATAGTCCCGACTGTTACCCACCTGCATGGTGTAATACACGAAGGCGGACACGGTCAGCAGCATCAACAGCACCACAATGCCGGTGAGCACCGCCATGCCCCGGCTGATGCCCATCTTCGCGGCCCCGTCACTTGAAGGCGATTTCATCGTGTCTCCCTCGACCCGCCATGGGCGTCTGCCGCCATGGCACCCTGTGTGTGATACCGGCTTACGCCGAGATGTTCATGAATTGTTCGTCGTCCACCAGCTTCCACGGGCTGAAGACCGCCAGATGTTCATCACCCCGGCGGCAGGCTCCGGCCAGGTAAGGCTGCAGGCGCGCATCCACCTCGGGCACGTCGTCCAGCCGCTCTTCACGCCAGTAGTGCTTCATCCCCAGTACGCTCTCCACCAGCAGCCCGGCATACACGCCCTGGTGATTCATCACCAGCAGGCGTTGCCGTCGCGGATCGAATTCCAGGTTGTCGCCGTACAGGAACCCGTGCAGATCCATCATGGGCAGCAGGTTGCCCCGCATGTTGGCCATACCCAGGGCCCAGGGCTTGACCCCTGGGATGCGCGTGAACGAGGGGGGCGTCACGATTTCTGCCACCTGTTCCATGGGGGCCAGCAGGGATTCGCCGTGAATGCGGAACAGAACGCCCTTCCAGGCCCCGCGCAGCTCCTCCTGAATGGGCAGCTGCCCACCCAGGGAGCGCCCCTTGCGCTCCATGAAGACCAGGTAGGCGAAGGGATCCGCGGCCGCCGTATGGGTCTGGGTGGACTCCATCAGGGCAGGATGTCCTTGAGCCGTTCCAGCAGATCCTTCTCCTTCACGGGCTTGACGATGTAATCCCGCGCACCCTGGCGCATGGCCCAGACCCGGTCCGTTTCCTGATCCTTCGTGGTGACCACGATCACCGGGATCCTGGCGGTCGCGGCGTCCTGGCTCAGCTGCCGGGTGGCCTGAAAACCATTGAGGCCAGGCATGACCACATCCATGAGGATGAGGTCCGGCAGGATCTCCCGCGCCTTGGCCATGCCATCCTCACCGCTGGAAGCGGTGCTCACCTCATAGCCATGCTTGCCCAGCATGGTCTTGATGACATGCAGTTCGGTGGGTGAATCATCGACCACCAGGATGCGGGTCATGACATGGTCTCCCTATGGATGCTCTGGGCCTCATCCGCCCTGATGGCGGCATGGGCCGGGTATGGTCGGCCCCACCCCGGGCCTGGCCTACTGTTTCCTGACATGCGACCTGATGGCGCCCAGCAGGTCGTCACGGGTGAAGGGTTTGGTCAGGTACTGCTCCGAGCCGACGATACGCCCCCGGGCCTTGTCGAATATGCTGTCCTTGCTGGACAGCATGATCACCGGCGTTTGCTTGAACAACCGGTTGTGCTTGATCAGTGCACAGGTCTGATAGCCATCCAGCCGCGGCATCATGATGTCAACAAAAATGATATCCGGCTTGCTATCCGCGATTTTGGCGAGCGCATCAAAGCCATCTGTCGCCGTAACCACTGTA
>PWMO01000195.1 GCA_003558175.1 Spirochaetaceae bacterium | reverse complement strand
CTGTTTCAGGACGGGCTTGATCTGTCGGCCGGGAACGCCGTGATTATCACTGACGCCGAGTTTGCAAACGGAACGGTAGACTTCGCTGCCGGTGCGGGCCGTACGCTTGAGGTGCAGGGGAACCTGAGTTTTGCTGCGGGCACCGCGCTGATAAACAGTGACGATGCCGCTGACGCGATCCTGTTCGGCGGCAGTGCGCAGCAGAGCCTTGATGCAGCCGGGGTGACGCTTCCGTCGCTGGTGGTGCAGAAGATCGCCGGGGCGCTGCTGATGGGGTCCCAGATTGAGGTGGACGGCAACCTCACGGTGAGCGGCGCGACGCTTGATATGAACGGCGGCGGTGGGCCGTTCGGGGCGAGCGTGAGCGGAGACGTGGACTTCAGCGGTGGGGCGCTGGCAAACCCCGGTAGCTTCAGCTTCAACGGCGGAGGGCCGATGCAGCTGGTGCGGCCTGGCGGGCAGAGTTTTGCAGCGGTGGAGGTCACAGACGACTCCGAGGTAGCGTGGACCGGCACGAGCAGGGTTGGCAATGTGACGGTGGCAAGCGGGAGCACGCTGCGGCTTGATGCCGATGCCCCAGGCGTCAGCGGGGATGTGACGTTTGAGGTTGCCGCGGGATCGACGATCACAAATGACGGCAGCTTTGAGCTGGACGACGGCGGTGGCACGCAGAGTGTGCAGCTGCGCGGTCTTGGTGCCGGGGCGAGTTTCAGCGGCAACGACATTGCCTGGGATGGGAACGCCGTGGGGCTGGGGGGCTTCATCTACGGCCCGGTGACCGGATTTGCCGCTGGAGCGCGCGTGACCCTGAGCGGTGACGTAGAGTTCAGCGGCGGGATCGCGCTGGTGGCAGGCTCAACCCTTGAGCTTGGAGAGCACACCGCTACGCTGGGTGAGGACTCCAGTAGTGCCGGAGAGATCACCGTTGGCGGTGGGAGCCTTGCGGCTGGGACCAACAGTTTCAGCAACACCGGAGTGCTGACCTTTGCCGCAGCCGGCGGGTCGACGGTTACCAGTGGGAACTTCAGCTCAAGCGGCACGATCAGCAACAACGGCGCCAACACCATCAGCGCCGGGGGGGATGTGTCGATCTCCGGCACCTTTGCCGACCCGCTGAATGCAACGCTGGAGATGAGCGGGACGGCGGAGCTGGACAGTGCGGTGCAGATCGGGCACCTCACGCTGACTGACTCGGCGGCAGTGACGGTGGCCGGGAACGCGCTTGAGCTGGCCGGTGATCTGAACCTCGGCAGCGGGACCAGTCTTGATCTCGCGACGCTTGGAGCAAGTATTGGCGGAGACGCCGCCGGTTCGACAACGGCGAGCCTTGTCGGGGGCAGCGGCAGCGTAGCTGTTGGTGGGGATTTCAGCATCCCGGATTACACCGCAACCAGTGGGACAACCAGCATTGCGGGAGCTACGGTAACCTTCGAAACCCTCGTGCACAACGGCGGCACGATCGAGCTCAACGGGAGCGCAGGGGCGACACTCAGCACAAACGGGCAGAGGTTCAACGATCTTGCAGTCACTACGGGAACCGGGGCGCAGACCATCAGCGTGAACGGTGCGCTTGATGTGGCCGGGACGCTGTCGGTGGCCGACGGGCAGACCCTGGCGGTTGGAGACAACCTGCTTGCGGTTGACGGGACCACGGGTAACGCAGGGACGATAACGCTGGGAACGGAGCCTGCGACCTTTACCGGGCCGGTAACGAACACCAACGGGGAGCTGATCGGCGGCAGCGGTGAGCTGACTCTGAGCGGCGGAATCACCGGTGGAACGCTGAGCGCTTCGAGTACGAGCACGCGGGTTGGCGGTGATCTACAGAGTGACAGCTTTGAAGCGAATGAAGGCTCTGTTGTGTTTGACGGGTCATTGTCAACAACGGTGGGCGGCTACAGCTTTCATCGTGTAGAGATTGCAAAGAGTTCCGCAACGAGCGAGGTCACCTCCGCCGGGCCGTGGACGGTGACGGAGAGCCTGAGGCTGACGGGCGGCACGTGGGTCCCGGGCAGCTTTCGCCACGATATAGCGGGAGACTGGGACGACACGGGAATTGCATTCGCGCCCTCCACCGGAGAGGTCCGCCTCACCGGGACTACGCCTGAGATTCGCCAGGCGGCGGCAAACCGCTTCTTCAACCTGACGCTTGATGCAGGAGGAACGGCAGCCGGCGATATCGAGGTGGATGGTACTCTGACGGTGAGTGCGGGGACGTTCACCGTGGATCCGCACACGCTGCTGCTTGGGCAGACGCACAGCGGAGACGGCGCTGTTGTCGGTACCATCTCATACGTGGGAAGCACCCTCTCCGGGACCCTCTCCAGCGGCGGTGCGGACCTTGTGTTCGATAGTGAGATCGAGCTGACCGCCGATACCACAATAGACGCTGGAACAGGCAGCATCACGTTCAACCCTGCGGCAAGCATAAACGGAGCTCACGCGCTGACGGTCAGCGCCGAGGGAGCGAAGCTGTTCGGCTCCGAGATCGGCAACGAGGTGCCGCCGACGAGCCTGACGGTCAACGGCGGCGGTACGGCAACGCTCACGGCCGCTTTGTACCGCGTTGACGGCAACACCACGGTGTTCTCGAGCCCGGTGGAGGTAAACGCAGACGCGACCGTGAGTGACTCAAGCAGCGTCACCTATGCAGACACGCTCACGATCCTTGGGGGAAACACGCTCACGGTGGTGACAGCGGAGCTGGGGTTTCAGGATGATGTTGACGGTGCCGGCGCACTGCAGCTCAGGCCGTATACCGCCGGTGGTACGGTGTCGCTCAGCGGTGGTACCAATCTGGGTCACAGCGGAGGGCTCACGTTGGGTGGTGGTGCCTCAGACACCGTGAACGCAGGCGCCGGGGCCATCACCTACACCGCAGGCAGTGCCACGCTGAACGGCACGGTGCGCAGCTCAGACCAACCGATCATCTTCGGCACGGTCACCCTGGATTCCGATGTCACCATCAATACCAATGCCACCACAGCAAACCGCGCCGCAGTTACCCTGGGGGCGGTAACCGGAGGCGGTCACAACCTGACGCTGGAGACGGGCACCGGGGTTGCCGACGCCGATGTGACCGGTACAACCGTAACCGGCGTGGGAGCGCTGAACCTGCAGAACATCGGTGGCACCGCGGCGTTCAGCGGAGCAGTTACGGCGGCACCTCTTACCGTAGCGGATACTGTGGGCTCCGTAGCGCTCCCCGGTGACGGCAGCAGCATAGACAACGCCGTTACCTTTGAG
>PWMO01000535.1 GCA_003558175.1 Spirochaetaceae bacterium | reverse complement strand
GTAGATATCCGGCCGTTCATAGAAATCACGATAGTCCAGAAAGTAAGTCGGGATCGTGGTGCCGTTCCGGAGCCCTATCAGATCGCCCCGATATACACCGGTCCAGTACTCCCGATTCCCAAGCGGAACTCCAAGCGGTTTGGGCAGTGGCTCGAGCGACCCGGTTTCGATGAAGCGGTAACGCGGCAACAGCAGACGTACGTCGTGTCCAAGGCGGCGCAGTCCAAGACTGAGCGACGCCACAGCGTCTCCCAGGCCTCCGGCTTTGGCGAATGGCACCGCTTCACTTGCAATCATCAGTATTTTCAGGCTTTTCACCGAGTCCGTTCCCCTTGCGCCCTGGATATCTGCATCATGACCCCGTAACTCCATAGCCCCATCGCCGATTGTCCCAGTTCCATGGACCCGTGCCCCACGACGCCGTGAGCCCACCACTCCGTGAGCCCGCTGCCCCTACCGGTCGTAATAGCTGATGCGAAATCCTTCGCGTACGACGAAGCCGCTCGACGCGTAGATGTGAACCGCGGCCGCATTGGATCTCTTCACAAACAGACAGAGCCGCTTGCCCTCGGTCGCGGCAAATTGTGTGATCCGGGCTATCAGCGCACGCGATACTCCGCGATTGCGCTGTTCCGCGACGGTATAGACTCCACCAATCTGATCATAGAGAAAGCCGCGAGCGTTGGTTCCGGCCATCCCGATTACCTTCCCATCACACTCCGCCACGAAGGTTTGCTGCGTCCGTAACCGTCGACGCAGGTTACGCAGTGCAATCGTTGTGTTGAGCGCTCGGCCCGGCAGCAGCACCTCTTCGACCTCGTATCCGAGCTGCAGTGGCGCAAGCTGCTCGGTGTCGGCCTCGTTCGCGCG
Organism: Spirochaetaceae bacterium; assembly: GCA_003558175.1. Classification (GTDB taxonomy): domain Bacteria; phylum Spirochaetota; class Spirochaetia; order DSM-27196; family PWMO01; genus PWMO01. The sequence continues at coordinate 2,378 of PWMO01000535.1, read as the reverse complement.
GCGCACCGAGAACCACTCTGCGTCCATCGGCGACAGCGCCACCGCGGCTTCGCGAGCCATCAGCAGGTAATCGACCGTATGCCGCGGCCGAACCGACAGCAGCGATTCGACAAATCGGACTTCATTCGCTACACCCATTACCATGGAGATTCCCGTTCGCGTCAGACGGTCCGCCAGACGCTCGGCGAGCCGTGCATCAATTCGGTCGCTGGCGGGGAGACAGGTCAGCACAGTGCCGGATACGGAGTGCAGCAGCGCGCCGGCGAGCTCGCTCGTGCCGTTGCGATAGAACAGAATCCTTTCCCGTATTCGCGGCGGTAGCAGGGTGCGGCCATAGCTCATCAGCCGTTCGCTGAACGTGACGCAGCCCCACTCCCGCCGCACGAGCAGCTCCTGCAGTTCGGGAAGGTCTTTGTCACGGGCGATTGCCCAGCGTGTGGCAGTCGGCATTCTAATCACGAATCGAAAGATTAATCGGCAGTCTTCCCTTTCCCTGCAGGTCGCCGGACAGCACTGCAAAGCCGGCCCGATACGAGTCGTTCCCCCAGCCATAGACAGCCAGCGCGGTTCTTACCCATGGAAACGAGTGCAGATAACTGGGGGACAGCACCGAGAACAGAATCAGCTCCACATCCATGTCACGCACTTCATTGGCCAGTTGTACCGTAGCTGGATCCGAAAGACAGAAGATAATGGTATCGTACTGTGCGGCCAGCCGGCGAAACTCAGCCCGCTCTTGCGGGCTGGCGCGATACACCGTCGCGGTGGTAAACCGATAGCGAGCGGCTCCGGGAAACCGGGTCGATCCCTCGTTGAGAAAGCTATTGAACTTGCCGGCGAGCAGGATTCGTTCGTTGGGTGCGGGCTTGAGCGGGATACGGGCGTCGGCGGTGATGGTGACGCTGCGGAAAGCGTGGTCGGCGAAGAACCTAGCTGCCTCCGGATGAGGCACCGAGGCGGCGGCGGTCGCCGGGTCTGGAAACAGCGGCACCCGACTATCAGGCTTGAGATACTCGAGCTTGGTTCGCAGGATACGCCGCACTGAGCGGTCGACGGTTTCGCGAACCTCGGGGCGCGTGCGATAGGCGTTATACACCGTTCTCCAGATCTGATCGTTCAGCAAAGGCGTCTGGGAAAGCATGATCAAGTCGCTGCCCGCCTCTATAGCCAGCAGGCACAGCTCGGCAAAACTACGTCCGGTAGCGCGACCATATTGGAAGACGGCCCCCATGTAGAGGTCGTCGGTGATTATGATTCCATCGAATCCCAGCTCATCACGCAGCAGATCACGCTTGAAGTAGTCCGACAAAGATGCCGGAGTGCCGTTCTCGGTGATCAGCGGGAAGTTCAGGTGACCGCTCAGAATTGCCGGTACTCCTTCGCGGATCAGAACTCGGTATGGTACGAGATCACGCTCCCAGAGAACGTCAAAGGCGTCATCTATTCGCGGAAGCGACCCGTGGGAGTCTTCAGCCGCGTTGCCGTGACCCGGGTAGTGTTTGGCGGTGGCAATGACGCGGTGCTCCTCCATGCCGCGAAAGAACGCGGTTCCAAGCATTGCGGTTTGAATCGGATCTCCGGAGAACGCGCGCGGTCCAATGACGTAATCATCAAGATTCACAAAGACATCCACCGTAGGGGCGAAGTTCATGTTGATTCCGAGCGCACGAAGCTCGGCACCTATATAGTAACCCGTCTGGTAGGCGTCCTGGAGCACTCCGGTCGCGCCGAGCGCCATGTTGCCTGGAGTCATTGATGTATTGCCGCGGACATGGCGTACCCAGCCTCCCTCCTGGTCGGTGGCGGTGAACAGCGGAATTCCGTGCGGAGTGGCGAGGGCTTCGTGCTGCAGCTGCGAGAGGCTACGGGCCAGCACCGAAAGATCGGTCGAGTTCCAGCCGAAGACTTTCACTCCGCCGATATTGCGCCGTCGCACCCATTCGAGCAGCTCTCTGCTCGGTTCGACGGTCGCCCAACCCACCAGGAACAGCTGACTGACGATCTCCTCGTCGGACATTTCTTCCATGAGGCGGTCAATCACCTCTTCATCGTCCAGATCAAGCCAGAAGGTACCGTTCTCCAGTGCCACAGTCTGCGCAGGGAGAACCAGCGAAGGGAGCATCAGCATTAGCAATGCCGGCAAGACCAATGCCGGCAAGAAGAATGGCGGTAGGGGTGAGGGGAACACAGTTGCGATAAAGGGGAACGTTCGAGACTTCATGTAATCTACTCCAGAGACAGCTTCCGGCGCCGATTGTAGCCTATTGCCGGGTGCGCGGTAAAGTGTAGAAAATGGTGCCGATTTTGTTGTCAAAAATGAAGCAGCAGAAAATTTCCTGTGGTGTACTGTGTAGGAGGTCACACAGTGCACATTCGAG
>PWMO01000227.1 GCA_003558175.1 Spirochaetaceae bacterium | reverse complement strand
CGCCGGCACTTTCCCATGCCCGGCCCCGTGTCGCGGCCGGCGGATGGTGGGCCGCCAGGCGGAGACCCGGCCCGCACAAACCCGCCGGTACACGCCTTTATCACCGACCGCGACGGCACGGTGGTCAATTACTGCAGCCGCTACCGCTCCTCGGTGCAACCCGCCTACAATGCGCTGTTCCTGGCCCGGTTTGCCCGCGCCGCCGCCGGCCACAACGTGATACTCTCATCCGCACCGCTCGAGAACGGCGGGCTGGTTGACGTCAGCACCCTCCCCGACGAACTCTTCATCTATGCCGGCTCGAAGGGCCGCGAGTATCGTGACCAACACGGCAACAGAAGCCAACTGCCCGTTCCGGCGCCCCAGCAGCGGCTGCTCGACCGGTTCAACGCCGCGCTGCAGCAGCTGCTGCAGACGCAGCGGTTTCAGATCTTCACGCGTATCGGCTCCAGCCTGCAGTTCAAGTTCGGCCAGACCACCGTTGCGCGGCAGGACGTGGAGCAGTCCGTTCCCGCGGAGCTGTCACAGCTGCTGCTGCAGGCGGTGACGGAGCTGGTGGACAAGACGGATCCCGAAGGGCGGGTGCTGCGAATTGAAGACACCGGCAAAGATATCGAGATCATCCTCACCCTGGACGCGGAACGCGACGCTGAAAACAGCGGGAGGGCCGGCGTGGGGGGTGGCGTCAGGGACTTTGACAAGGGAGACGGCATCGCGTACCTTGAGCGGGAGCTTGACCTGAACCTGGAGCGAGGTGCGAACCTGGTCTGCGGCGACACGGCTTCGGACCTTCCGATGGCTGAAGTGGTCGCGCGGCGCTCGCCCGGGTCGCTCGCACTGTTCGTAGGAGCCGATGAAGATCTGCTGCAGAAGGCCGGACAGACGTGCCCGAACGTCTGCTCTGTTTCCGGGCCGGACGTTCTGGTCTTTGCGCTCAACCGCTACGCGACGGAGGCGGAGGCGGGACGAGAATCCCGCTGAGCGTTTGGGGCTGATAGTACACACGGGACGCTGAAAAGGGGGAGTCCGGGATGGTTCCACGCAAACTGAGGCTGTTGCCGGAGCATCTGTATCCATCGGATGAATGGCAGATTATCGAGACCACCTTCACGCATGAATGGATCGGCAACGCGGAGACTATCTTCTCGCTGGCCAACGGCTTCCTGGGTGTGCGAGGGCTGTTTGAGGAAGGCCGTCCGGCGGTTGAAGAAGCGATGTTCTGCAACGGGTTTCACGAGACCTGGGACATCGTGCACGCCGAGGAGGCGTACGGCTTCGCCCGCACCGGCCAGACCATTGTCAACGTTCCGGACACCACCATCATCAAGCTCTACGTGGACGACGAACCGCTCTACCTTCCCACCGCACGCATCACCGAGTACGAGCGCAAGCTGGACTTTCGTGACGGGGTGCTGCGTCGTGACATGAACTGGGCGTCCCCATCGGGCAAGCAGGTACATGTGAAGTCGAGTCGCCTCATCTCGCTCGAGTATCGGCACGTCGGCGCCATCAGGTACGAGGTGACGATCGACACCAAGGCTCCGGTGGTCATTTCTTCGCAGATGCTCAACCGGCAGGACAGCCGGCCGACCGACGAGCCGCGCAACGGCGCCACGGGCGATCCGCGTCGTGCGAAGGCGTTCACTCACCGCGTCCTGAACGCTCGGGAGCACCACGATGAAGACCAGCGTATCGTCACCGGCTACCGCACCACCAACTCGCGCATGACCCTCGGCGTAGGCATCGACCACGTGATCGAAACCGAGAACGAATGGGAGCTGGAGCGAAGCTGGAGCGAAGATCTCGGCAAGGTGGTCTACACCATCGACGTCCAGCCGGACGTACCGATTACCATCACCAAGTACTTCACCTATCACACATCGCGATCGGTACCGCCACTGGAGCTTGTGGATCGCTGCAACCGCACGCTGGACCGCAGTCTCAAGCACGGCTATGACGAGCTGGAAAAGGCCCAGCGCGCCTACCTCGACGATTTCTGGTCGCGCGCCGACGTGGTGGTGGACGCCGAGCCGCGCGTGCAGCAGGCGGTGCGCTGGAACATTTTTCAGTTGTGCCAGGCGTCGGCTCGCGCCGAGACCACCGGCATACCCGCCAAGGGCCTCACCGGGCAGGCGTACGAGGGCCACTACTTCTGGGACACCGAGATCTACGTGGCGCCGTTTCTGACCTATACCAACTCACGCATCGCGCGCAATCTGCTGCGGTTCCGGCATTCGATGCTCAACCTGGCTCGTGAGCGGGCGCGCGTACTCTCAGAAGACGGCGCGCTGTTTCCGTGGCGCACCATCAACGGCGAAGAGGCTTCATCCTACTACGCCGCCGGAACTGCGCAGTATCACATCGACGCCGACATCGCCTACGCAATCAGGCGTTACATCGATGTCCGGGGTGACCACAATATCCTGGGTGAAGTAGGTGCCGAGATCCTGGTGGAGACCGCGCGCCTCTGGACCGGGCTGGGTTTTTTCAGCCCCGATACCGGAGCATTTCATATTCACGGGGTCACCGGTCCGGACGAATACACCACCGTGGTCAACGACAACACCTTCACCAACCTGATGGCCCGCGCCAATCTGCGCTACGCCGCCGAAGTGGTGCAGTGGCTCGAGAAGGAGGACCGGCGGTCGTTCTCCCATCTCAAACACGTTACCAACCTCGAGGACGATGAACCGGCGCGCTGGGAGCGTGCCGCCCGCGCGATGTACATCCCGTATGACAAAGAACGCGGTGTGAACCCGCAGGATGACAACTTCCTCGAGAAGGAGGTGTGGGACTTCAAGAACACACCGAAGGACCACTTCCCGCTGCTGCTGAACTATCATCCGCTGGTGATCTACCGCCACCAGGTGATCAAGCAGGCCGACGTGGTGCTGGCCATGGTGCTGCTGGGCGACGAGTTCTCGCTGGAACAGAAGCGGCGCAACTTTGACTACTACGATCCGCTCACGACCGGCGACTCGTCGCTCTCGGCGTGTGTGCAATCGATTCTGGCGGCCGAGATCGGCTACGAGCAGAAGGCGCTGGAGTACTTTCAGTACGCGCTTCTGATGGACCTCGCCGACGTGGCCGGAAACGTGATCGACGGTGTGCACATCGCATCGACCGGCGGAGTCTGGATGGCGCTGACGTACGGCTTTGGCGGAATGCAGGACTTCAAAGGCAAGCTGTCGTTCAATCCCCGCCTGCCGCAGGCGTGGGGCCGGCTGCAGTTTCACTTGCGTTTCCACGAGAGCCGGCTGCACGTGGACCTGACCCACGAGCGGTTCCGATTCGAGGTGTACGAGGGCGAGCCGCTCACGATCACGGTCTGCGGACAGGACCTGCACCTCGCGCCGGGCACGCCGTCGGAGGTAGAGGCGTGCGTGGGCGAAACCCGGCCCGCGCAGCCGGCAAACGGCTCACCGCCCGCGCACCCAATTACCTAGATCGCTTCTGCAGTCGGCTTGCCGCTTTGCAGATCGAGTTCCTCGGCGCGATGGCAAGCCACTTGCCTCTCGAGCCCGTTCGCTGTCGGCACGGTGCGTAGTTGCGGTGTCTCGCTGTGGCAGCGTTCAACTGCGTACTTGCAGCGCGGATGGAAATAGCAGCCAGACGGCGGGTTCGCCGGGCTTGGCACGTCCCCCACCAGCAGAATCTGGCGCCGTTTGACGTCAGGTTCGGGGATAGGAATGGCCGAAAGCAGCGCCTCACAGTACGGATGCAGCGGTTTTTCAAACAACGCCCTGCTTTCGGCAACCTCGGCAATTCTTCCCAGATACATCACCGCGATGCGATCACTAGCGTGCTGCACCACGCTCAGGTCGTGTGCAATGAACAGATAGGTCAGGTCGAACTGCTCCTGCAGGTCTTCAAGCAGGTTCAGCACCTGTGCCTGGATTGAAACATCCAGCGCCGAGACCGGCTCGTCGCAGACGATAAACCTAGGGTCTACCGCCAGCGCGCGCGCGATGCCGATACGTTGCCGCTGTCCCCCGCTGAACTCGTGCGGATAGCGATTGCGGTACGCCGCGGACAGGCCCACCACCTCCATCAGCTCGTCCACCCGTGCGTTGACTGCCTGCTTTCCCTCCAGAAGCCGGTGAAAACGGATCGGCTCGGAGATTATCTCGTGCACACGCATCCGGGGGTGCAGCGATGAATAGGGATCCTGAAAAATGATCTGGATGTTACGGCGCAGCCTGCGCATCTCTTCAAGCGGCAGATCAAAGATGTCGCGTCCCTCGTAAAGCACCGTGCCGGAAGTCGGCGCCATAAGTCGCAGCAAGAGTCTGCCGGTGGTCGTTTTGCCGCATCCGGACTCACCAACCAATCCAAGTGTCTCGCCACGTTTGATGGAGAAAGAGACGTCTTCTACCGCCTTGACGTGCCCTATCACCCTGCGGAACACACCCGCGGTTATGGGGAAATACTTGCGCAGTCCCGTCGCTTCGACCAGATTGGCATGCACATCGGACGTGTTGTTTGAGGCTATGCTCATACCGCACTCCCCTGCGGTTTCGATTCCGAGTTCTGCGCGGCCAACACCCGGTCACTGTGCCAGCAACGGGCAAGGTGCCCCTCGTCCACGCGCTCCAGAGGCGGCTCTTCATCGCGACAGCGTTTGGTGGCGAACTCGCAGCGAGGGTGAAAGGTACAGCCGCCGGGGAGGTTGCTCAGGTTGGGAACCACGCCCGCGATCGCGTGCAGACGCTTCCGTTTAGCGGTCAGCCTGGGAATTGAGTTCAACAGCCCCCACGTATACGGGTGCGCCGGCATAGAGAAGATTCGTCTGACCGATGCCGACTCGACAACCCTGCCCGCGTACATGACAGCCACCCGGTCGGCCGTTTCGGCAATAACACCCAGATCGTGGGTAATCATGATAACCGCCGTACCAAACTCCTCGCGGAGATCGCGGATGAGCGATAGAATCTGTGCCTGGATGGTCACATCAAGTGCCGTGGTGGGCTCGTCGGCAATCAGCAGCTTGGGCTCGCAGGCCAGGGCCATGGCAATCATCGCGCGCTGGCGCATGCCCCCGCTCATCTGATGCGGAAACGTCCGCATCCGCTGCTGAGGGTCCGAAATTCCGACCCTCTTGAGCATCTCTACGGCGCGCTCACGCGCCTCTGCCGGCGTAGCGCCAGTGTGCCGCAAAATGCCTTCAGTCAGCTGAAACCCTATGGTGAACACCGGGTTCAGCGCCGTCAATGGCTCCTGGAATATCATCGATATGTCGTTGCCGCGGATGTCCTCCATCTCGGACTGAGTCTTCTGCAGCAAGTTCTGCCCCTCAAACAGAACCCGCCCCCCGATGATCTCACCCGGTGGATCGGGAACGAGTCTGAGGACCGAAAGCGCAGTAACACTCTTACCGCATCCCGACTCGCCCACGACCCCGAGCGTCTCACCGCGATCCACATGCAGAGTGACGCCGTCAACCGCATGAACCACACCGCTGCGAGCAAAAAAAGCAGTATGCAGATCTTCAATCGAAAGTATGGGCAATGAATCCAAACTTCTTCTCCCGTTATTGTGATCCCTTCAATCGCGGGTCGAGCACGTCGCGCAGCCCATCACCAACGATGTTGAGCCCCAGCACCGAAATCATAATGAACAAACCGGGAAAGATGGTCATCCACGGCGCCCGGTACATGTGCGGCCGGCCGTCGGCCAGAATATTGCCCCAGCTGGGCGTAGGTGGCGGTGTGCCGGCGCCAATGAAACTCAGGCCTGCCTCTGCGATGATGGTGAGCGCGAGAATAAACGTGGCCTGCACGATCAGCGGCGCCATTACGTTAGGCAAGATATAGCGGAATATGATCCGCAGGTTTCCCAGCCCGACCACCCGCGCCGACTCAACGTAATCTTCCTCGCGCACACTCAGCACCTTACCGCGAACTACTCGTGCCGTCCGCGGCGTATACACAATCGATAGCGCCACGATCACGTTCGATGTTCTGGGGCCGAGGGCCGCGAGGATCGCAATAGCAAGCAGAATAGAAGGAAACGCCATCAGGGCGTCCATCACCCGCATAAGGATGTTGTCCAATTTGCGGAAATAACCAGCGAATAGGCCAATAATGGTACCGACAACTGTGGAAATCAGCACCACGCCCACACCAACAAACATGGACACACGGGCACCGTAAACGATACGGCTGAACACGTCGCGTCCGTATTCGTCCGTACCCAGTAGATGCGCCCCGCTGGGCGATTCAAATCGCGTGCGAACGCTGGTCTGAAACGGATCATGGGTCGCGATAAGCGGCGCCACCAATGCCATAATCACGATGGTGAGCGTAAGCACGGCACCGATTACGATCCTGCCGTACCCACCGCTGAATGCAGCCCGGAGCCTGCTTCTTGCATCTGTTTGCAGCTTCATAGAGCTCGTTTCTCCCGAAGGCCCCTCAATCATAGCGAATACGCGGATCAAAGACTGCATACAGCAGATCGATAACCAGGTTCACGCCGATGATCATCATGGCCGTAAGCAGCAACGATCCCTGGATCACCGGGTAGTCCCGACGCATGACCGAATTGACAACTAACCTTCCGATTCCCGGCAGGTTGAAGACCGTCTCGATAACTACCGAACCGGCAACCAGCGCAGCGATTACCAACCCAACAACCGTCAGGATCGGGTTGATTGCATTCATGAACGCGTGGCGATACATAACAACACGAGCCCGCAAACCCTTGGCCCGTGCAGTCTGCACGTAGTCCTGTCGCAGGACCTCGAGCATACTGGAGCGTGTCATACGCGCGATGAGCGCGGCGTTTGGATATCCCAGCGCAAGGGACGGCAGCAAAAGGCTTCGAAACACTCCAACGAAGCCGGCGCCGCGTATGAACCCCTGCGCCGGCAGCCATCCAAGGTTAACCGCAAACAGCAGGATCAGTAGCATGCCGAACCAGAAATTCGGCATAGAGATCCCCGAGAAGACGAAGAGCGTGGCGATTCTGTCTCCCCATGAGTTCGGATGCAGCGCAGAAAGGATGCCGATCGGCAGCGCCAGTATCAGCGCCACCAACAGCCCCCCGAGCGCCAGCATCAACGTCACCGGCAGAGCGCTGAAGTACGCCTCCACCACCGGGCGCCTTTGAAAAAACGAGACGCCAAGATCTCCCTGAACAACGCCGCCGAGCCAACGGCCAAACTGCACCATCATTGGCTGGTCGACTCCGAGCCGTTCTCTCACCCGCTCGATCTCGGCAGGCGGGGCATCTGGTGACACGAAGAATGTGGAAGGATCACCAGGAGAAACCTGAATCAGAAAGAATGAGATGATGCTGACCAGCAGTGCGATCGGAACCATTTGCAGCAGCCGCCGGATTATGTATGACTGAATGACACACCTCCTGCGCCCCGGGTCAGGCTTCCGGGCACTCACCGGGTTGCGTCTCCGTGGGTGACGCAACCCGGCCTTCGAAAAGGCAGATCACGCGCAATGATCCGCCTTACCCGTTTCCGGTTATTTCTCAGTCCTTCTCAATGTTCCACAGCACGAGCTTGAACCACGGGGGAACGTTGCGCACATTGCTGCGGGCACCTGCGAGCTCAAACACGTCTCCAATCCACATCTCGTGATTGGCCTCTGCGTGCAGCTGGTGCAGACGTTCAATGGCCTGAGCGCGGACATCCTGGTCTACTTCTTCCACCAGCACCTCCATCAACTCGTGCCAATCGTCGGACACGCCGGGCCAGAACTGTCCCGTTCGGTCCTGAGCGCTGGAATCGAGGTAGACCGGACCAACCATCGAGCCGCCCCCGGCGTGCTTAAACTCCCACTGGTCAAGCTGACGGCGGACCGCCGCGAACGTTGCGGCATCCACGCTCATGATCTCCACATTAAGTCCAATATCACGCATGATCTGATCCATCGGAACAACGGTACGATACTCCAGCGCGCGTCCGGGAGATGCCATAAAGCGGATCAGCTCGCCGTTGTAGTCCGACTGTTGAACCAGTTCACGCGCTCGCTGGATGTTAGCCGGGAAGTAGTCAAACGCGTAATCGCTCCACATCCACTGCTCTTCCTGGTAGCGCATGGCGTGGTTGACCCGCCAGTACTCGGGATCTCCAACAGCCAGCATCAGTTCTTCCGGGTCAACCGCGGTGCGCAGCGCCTCGCGCAACACCGGATCGGAAAACGGCCCCTGCGAGGGATTGAACTTGTAGTATATGCGATAGCCTGGGCTGGTAATCTCAACATAGGTGTTGGGATTCTGATCGACCCGTTTGGCGTCGTCGAGAGGTACCGTCTGGATCAGGTCTACGTCGCCCGCTTCAAGAGCCGCGACGCGCGTGGCGTCATCGGGGATTACGCGAATATCGATGATCTCCATGGGAGCGTAGCGGTTGCCGGCCAGAAAGCTGGGCTCACCTCCGGGCTGAGTGTAGTTCTCGAAACGGCGCAGCACATACCGTTCTTCCGGAACGATCTGGTCAACCATGTACGGACCGGTTCCAACGATGTGCTCGACGTTAACCAGGTCATCGGTGCCGATCTCGTCAATCACCCACTTGGGATAGATGGCGAAGCACCCGCCGGTGGCCGCCAGCGACTCCAGAATCGAACCAAGCGGCGCACTGAGACGAAACTCTACGGTGTGGTCATCAATAGCGACCACCTCATTAACCCGCTGCAGCTCCCACGCACGCGCCCCGACCTCGCGGTAGCGTCCCCAGGAGGCAACTACGTCGGCCGATGTCATCGGTTGCCCGTCGTGAAAGACAACGTCCCGTCGCAGATGAAATGTCCAGGTCAATCCGTCCTCGCTCATCTCCGCGGAACTGGCCAGATGCGGCTGTGGAAGAATGCTCTCATCCGGCGCAAACAGCGGCTCAAAGACCATGTGCCTGACCTCGTTTGGCGGCGAGGTGGTAGTCATGATGTCGAACGTGGCCACGTCCTGTGGGTAGGCCACGATCAGACTGTCGGGCGCCGGCTCACGAGCACCTCCAGCCCATGCAGCAGCGGGCACAACGAGGGCTACCACCAGAACCAGCAAAGTGACTTTGGTTAGACGTTCCATTGCTAACCTCCTTGTTTAGAATGAATATCATTATGAGGCAGATATTGCTATCTGTCAAACAGAGGCGATCGTCCATATCAGTCGCCGCGTTTGCCTGCACAGAGGCATTTGGCAGACCAGGTACGCTGCTTTGCGTCGGTGTGTACCCCTCGCAGCGTTTCCGCAGACTTTGCGAAGATAGGCGAAGAGGGGCACACTCGCGGCAGACGCCGCAGGCGTATCCATGCCAGCCGACTCCGTGCGTTCAAAATGCGAAAACCTGCACTTCTTCGCGCGTCGGTTGACCAAGTCAGATATATCATATATCATATACGAAACATGAATGCCGAACGCAAGATCCACGCAGAGAGTATCGCCGATCAGGTGTACGCGTTTATTGAAGAAGACATCGTTTCGCGCAAGTACCCTCCCGGCAGCAGAATTGACCTGGAAGAGATCGAACGCAACCTCGGCATCAGTCGCATACCAATTCGCGACGCACTCGAGCGGCTGATAGAAAAGGGGCTGGTGCGAAAGGTGCCGCGGGTAGGCTACTTCACGGTCAAACTCACCCCGGCGGAAATCAGCGACCTGTACGGTGTTCGGCTGCTGCTGGAGGAGTACGCGCTGTCGCGAGGCGTGGAGAACATCGATCTGGAGCTGGCCGCGGAACTGCGGCAGGGCTTCGAGAGCTTCGCCGGAAAAACGGACTTCTCCGCCGAAGAAAAGTCTGAACTACTTCAGCTGGACCTCATGCTGCACCGCCACGTAATCATCAGCAACAGCGGCAGCCCGTTGCTCGAAAGCATCTACGAGGGCATCAAGGTGCGCATCAATCTCAGTACCCACCTGATGTACCGACTCGAAGACGACATTGTAGAACACTGCGCGATTCTGGATGCCATACTCGCGCGCGACGAGCAACAGGCAGCAGAGGCGCTGCGGCAGCATCTGAGAGCTACCGAAGAGCGGGCGCTGGCGCTCGCGGATGATGAGTAGAGAACGATCAGGAGCAGAAAAGGAGAACCGTTGTGGCAGAGTACGACCTGACCCCGGTAGAGGTACCCCGGGTTGAGACCGAGTTCCGCACCATTCAGACAAAGATACCGGTGCCGGAGTCGTTGCCGCTGTTCGAGAGGTCGCGGCAGAGCGAACCGCGTGCCATGCTGGGCCAGCCACCGATTGTATGGGACCGGGCCGAAGGGTTCACCGTCAGTGACCCGTGGGGCAACCGCTGGATTGATTGGAGCTCGGGAGTGCTGATCACCAATATCGGACACGGCCACCCGGCGGTGGTGGAGGCGATCCGTGAAGTGATCGAGAAGCCGCTGCTGGCGAGCTACGTCTTCGCCCACGAGCAGCGGATTCTGCTGGCGCGGGAGCTGCAGCGCTTCGCGCCGAGACCGGAAGACTATCTGGTGTTTCTGCTCAGTACCGGCAGCGAAGCAACCGAAGGCTGCATCAAGCTGGCCAAGACCTACGCACGGCAAAAACACGGCGAGCACAAGAAATATATCCTGTCGTTCGGCGGTGCCTTTCACGGCAGAACGATGGGCGCGCAGCTTGCCGGAGGAATGCCGCACCTGAAAGCGTGGATCGGTGACGGTGACCCCTCGTTCATCCAGGTTCCGTTCCCCGACGGCTTCTATATCCCGGATACTTCATTCGACGTGCTGCTGCAAACACTGCAACAACGTGGCATCCGCGGTGAGCAGATCGCCGGTATGATGACCGAATCATTCCAGGGAGTCGGTCCCGACTTCTTTCCCCAGCCGTACGTCGACCAGCTGATGGAGTTCTGCCGCGAGCACGACATCGTCACCATTTTTGATGAGGTTCAGGCCGGCTTCGGCCGCACCGGCAAGGATTTCGCGTTCGAACACTACGGTGTGAAGCCGGACCTGATTGCCTGCGGCAAGGGCGTAAGCTCCTCGCTGCCGCTGGCGGCGGTGATCGGCCGCAAGGGCATCATGAACCTGTACCCGCCGGGCTCGATGACATCCACCCATTCGGGCTCACCGATACCGGTTGCAGCAACGCTGGCAAATCTGGCGGAGTATCGTCGCGGCCGCTACGCCGACAACGCAGCGCAGCTCGGCCCCCTGCTTGCCTCACGGCTGCAGGACGCCGCATCGCGTTATCCCGACGTCTGCGGCCAGGTAAACGCGCGCGGCCTGGTGGCCGGAATCAAAATCGTCAAACCGGGCACCCGAACGCCGGACCCGGCGACCGCACAGCAGATCAACTACAGCTGCTTCCGCAAAGGACTGCTCATGTTCGCTCCGGTTGGCGTTGGCGGCGAATGCGTCAAGATCGCGCCGCCGCTCTGCATTACTGAGGCCGCGCTGCGCGAGTCGCTCGACGTGCTGGACGAGAGCCTTGCGGAGGTGCTCGGCAATCGCGGCTGATCCAGCGGTCTGTCGGCGCGGCTGATCCAGTGCAGCTGATTCTGAAGTGAGAAGAAACGCCGACGTTGTCGGCGCAGCAAATGTCGCTGATTTTGTGTGGGTTCGTTCAAAATGGAGGGAACAAGTAATGAGAAGACTTCTTCTGTGCGTGCTGATTGTGTTTGTAGTGGCGTCGTTCGCGGTGGCGGGCGGCCGAAGCGAGGGCCCGAGCGTTCGTGAGTTCCGCTGGTATCACCCGGAGCCGTTCGGCCACCCGTGGACCGACGTGGGCCAGATGATTGCAGATGAGGTATGGCGCCGCAGCGACGGGCGGCTGAAGATCACGCTGTTTCCCGCCGGGTCATTGGGAACCCAGGCCGACGCAATCGACCAGTTACGGGTCGGGTCGCTGGACTTTCTGACCTCCGGCCCCACCATCCTGAACCCGTTTGACGAGAAGGTGATGGTCTTCGGCGTGCCGTACCTGTTCCGAGATCAGGATCACGCCTACCGGGTGATGGAAGAGCTCGGCGACGAACTCTTCAACACCCACATTCTGGAAGAGAGCGGAGTCAGAACAATCGCGTTGTGGTACTTCGGCACCAGGACTCTGACCATCAATGCCGATCGGCCCATCATGCGACCGAGCGACCTCGCGGGGATGAATGTTCGCGCAATGACAATTCCGGTCTACAGCGATGCGGTCGCAAGCCTTGGGGCCTCTCCCACCCCGGTTCAGTTTACCGAGCTCTACATGGCGCTCCAGACCGGCGTGGTTCAGGGCCAGGAAAACCCCGTGCCGACGATCTACGCGCAAAAGTTCCACGAGGTACAGAGTCAGATCGTTCTCACCAATCACACCGTGCACATGGGGTCGGTGCATGTTTCCGAGCGAGTGTGGCAGACCATCTCGGAAGAGGATCGCGACCTGATTCTGCAGGTGTTTGAAGAGTATCGCCCCGAGATCGATCGCAGAATAGTCGAGCAATCGGATCAGCTGCTGGAAGAGATGCGCGAAGCGGGCACCATGATCGTCCAACCCGATACCGAGGCGTTTCGCCGCCACTCGGAGGCGCATATGCAGCGCATCTACGGTGACCGCTGGGGTGAGCTGATTGCGCGTATCAAGGCCATTCAATAGCTCAGGCCGACTTCCGTAATTTGTTTGCGTTGGTATTCAACTGCGCCGCGGGTGCGAACTGCTCGCATCCGCGGCGCTCTGCAATCGCCCGGGAGGAAACAGGTGAAGGCACGAGTACTGAAATGGCTCGACAACGTTGAGAGCT
>PWMO01000088.1 GCA_003558175.1 Spirochaetaceae bacterium | reverse complement strand
GATCTGGTCCACCATTTCGTCGGTGAGGTCTTCGCGTCGGATGGCAAGACGATCGTTTATGCGCGGAAAGACGCGCTGAAAACCTTTAAGGGACGCTTCAATTGCGGACAGGTGAAACAGGGTGCGCATCGAATCCACACTCAGCCATATAGCCGTTCAGTCGATCAGCCGTTCGAACGTTCGGCGTTCAGCTGAACGTGCCGTGCAGGTATTCCTGCGTGCGCGACTCTTTTGGTGCCGTGAAGAGCTCGTGGGTGTCGGCCTGCTCCACCATCTCTCCCAGGTAGAAGAACGCGGTGTAGTCACTCACTCGCCGCGCCTGCTGCATGTTGTGTGTCACGATCACAATTGTGACCTGCCGCTTGAGCTGCGTGATCAGCTGTTCGATGCGCATGGTAGCGTTGGGGTCCAGCGAGCTGGTGGGTTCATCCATCAGCAGCACTTCCGGCTCTACGGCCAGGGCTCGCGCGATGCAGAGCCGCTGCTGCTGCCCACCTGACAGACTGCCGCCCGGGCTTCGCAGCCGATCCTTCACTTCGTCCCAGAGAGCGGCGCTCGTCAGTGCCTTTTCTACCGCCTCGTCAAGCAGACTCCGCTTGCGCATGCCTACCAGGCGCAGACCGGCGCAGACGTTCTCGTAGATCGACTTGGTCGGAAACGGGGTCGGTTTCTGAAACACCATGCCGACCCGTCGCCGCACAACGACCGGATCAACGCCGGGCGCGTAGATGCTCTCACCGTCCAGAAACGCGTCACCGGTAACTTCGATGTCTCGCCCCAGATCGTGCATGCGGTTGAGCGCGCGCAGAAAGGTGGACTTGCCGCAGCCGGAGGGACCGATGAGCGCGGTCACCTTGCGGTCGTACAGTGCCATGGTGACGTCACGGATACCAAAGGTGGAGACACCGTAGCGCACCGTTAACCCCTCTGCGGACATGCGCACCGGAACCTGTGCTGCTGCGTTCTCCAGCGGTTCCGGCGGTCCAGCCGGCTGTTCCGAGCGACCTCCGGCCGGGTTCGCGTACCATTCGGCCTGTTTCTGCTCAGTTGAGCGTTCCAAAGTACTCATGCTATTGCTCCTCACGCGTGACTCTCTTTCTCAAGTTTGCGGATCACCAGTCTGCCGACAAAGAACGTAACCATCACGAACAGCAGCAGGATGATCGCGCCGCCCCAACCCATGGCGTGCCACTGCTTGTACGGACTGATGGCGAGGCTGTAGAGGCGCTGCGGCAAGGTGTCCATCGGCTGTGTCAGGTTGAAACTCAGGTAGTTATTGCCGAACGACGTCAGAAGCAGCGGCGCCGCTTCGCCGGCCGCACGGGCGAACGCAATCAGTATTCCCGTGACAACGCCGGCTCGCGCCGCCGGTAAGACCAGCGCGGTAGTTACCTTCCAGCGCGGAAGCCCCAGGCTCAGGCCCGCCTCGCGCAGATTCCACGGCGTTACCCGCAGCACGCTCTCGGTGGTGCGGGCGATAATCGGCACCATCACAAACGCCAGCGCCACCGATCCGGCAAGCGCTGAGAATCCGCCGGTGTTCTTGACCACCAGCGCGTAGGCTAACAGCCCCATCAGCACCGCGGGCATCCCGTTCAGCGTGCTGGTCATCAGTCGCGCCACCGGTGCAAACGGGTGCTCCTGGTACTCGGACATCATGATTCCGGTAGCGATTCCAAACGGTACGGCCATCACGAGCGCCACCAGGTCGATCACTATGGTGCCGATGATCGAGTGCATCAGACCGGTTGGCCGTCCCTGCATGGCGCGCGCCGGACTTCCCAGCTCCTCGGTAAAGAAGCTGAAGTTCAGTGCGCTGAAGCCGTTCATGATCACGTAGAGGATGATGATGAACAGCGGAACCACCACCAACAGCGTGAGGAGAACCAGCGCAACCTCAATGGTTCTGTCGCGCAGATAGCGCGTACGCAGGGTCATACCGCCCCCTTTGACAGGCTGAGCTTCTGCTGCACCCAGCTGGCGAGCAGGTTGATGCCGATAGTAACGAAAAACAGGTAGAAGCCGACGGCCATGATGCTCGAGTAGTGCAGCGGCTCTACCGCCTCGCGGAACTCGTTGATGATGACCGACGGCATTGTGGCCGCCGGGCCGAAAAGCGTAAACGGCAGGCGGTTGCGGTTGCCGATCAGCATCGCCACCGCCATGGTCTCGCCCAGGGCACGGGCAAGCGAGAGCAGTATACCGGCGATGATTCCGGTGCGCGCGTAGGGAAGCACCGCTTTGCGCAACACCTCCCAGCGGGTGGCTCCAAGCGCCCAGGCGGCCTCGCGCTGTTCCCGGGGCACCTGTCCGATTGCGTCGCGCGACAGCGCCACCGTGTAGGGTACAATCATCAGAGCCAGGATCAGCGTTGCGGTCACAAAGTTATAGGTCGACGGTGCGCCGATGATCGGCAGCATCCATTCGGCTTCTTCCAGTGCCCAGAGGTAGATCGGCATGTAGACCGCGTCGCGCATCTGCGGTGCGAAGTTGAATATTCCCCACAGTCCGATAACCACGCTGGGAATGGCCGCGAGCAGATCAACCGTATAATTGATCAGCGCCGCGAGCGGCGGCGCAGCGTACTCGCTGCTGAAGATGGCCACTCCCAGTGCCGGGATAACCGCCAGAGCCAGTGCACTGAAACTGGTCAGCAGCGTTCCAAGGATAAACGGCAGCGCTCCATGAACGGCCGCCACCGGGTCCCACGTTGTCTCGCTCAGGAAGCTCAGGTATCCAAAGGCGCGAAAGGTCGGTGCCGCCTCCAGGTAGATGACAACCGCCATGGCGATCGCCAGCAGGATAACCGCGCTGGAGAGCGCCACGACCACCGTTTTAAAGGCACGGTCGCCCGGGGCACGATAGCGGGCGGCAGTGAGCCGCCCGGTGTTTAACTGCAGTCCGGCGCCCGATGGCGGTCCGGACCGCACGGCAATGTCGGTCATCACAGCCCCTCGGCAATCACCTGCTCGCCGATGTTCTCTCCCTGCCACTTCAGCGTGCCGATCATGTCGACCGCAAGCGCCTGGGCGTCGTCGGGAAGGCGGGCAAAGTCCAGACTCTCGTTGATCGACTGGCCTTCGGTTACGATCCAGTAGAGAAAGCGAGTCAGCTCAACCGCCTGGTCACGGGTAGATATGGCCTGGTTACGGTCAAGATTCTCGTACACCAGAGCCCAGGCAAAACCGGCAATGGGGTAGCCTTGTGGCGCGTCGGTGTCGGTGAGCATGATACGGCCGTCTTGCGGTATTGTG
>PWMO01000244.1 GCA_003558175.1 Spirochaetaceae bacterium | reverse complement strand
GCCGGCGAGCGGAGCTTCCGATGTGCCGCCCCCCGACTGTTCCTTGATGTAGGCGCGAAACACCGACAGCGACAGGATCCCGCCTTCATGGCGGCTCATGGCGTCGTAGATCATGGATTGCAGCTCACGGATATTCCCGGGGAACTGATAGGTGGCAAGCAGCGTGTAGAGTTCTTTGGGCACCGTAGGCTTCTTCTTTCCCAGCGCCTCGGACGTCTCCTCCAGAAAGTGATTGACGAGCGCAGGGATGTCTTCCAGCCGATGCCGCAGCGGCGGCAGATGAACGTGGTGAGCCATCAGTCGGTAGTACAGGTCCTTACGAAACGAGCCTTCCTTCTGTCGCTCATTCAGATTGGCGTTTGTGGCGGCGATGATCCGCGCATCGGCGGCGAGCGGCTTATCAAATCCAAGTGGATAGTATTCGCGCTCCTGCAGCAGACGCAGCAGCTTCACCTGAGGGCCCATCTCCAGGTCCCCGATTTCGTCTAGGAACAGCGTTCCGCCGCTCGCCTGCTCGATCAGGCCGGGTCGATTGGCGTCCGCGCCGGTGAAGGCACCCCGCCGGTGACCGAACAACGTATCAGAGAACATCGTGTCGTCCAGCCCGGAAACGTTTACCGGCACGAAGGCCCCTTCGCTTCCCGACAGCCGGTGCATCACCCGCGCGATGAGCTCTTTGCCGGTCCCGCTCTCGCCGGTTATCAGAACCGCCTTGGGACTACCGGCCACCGCCTCCATATAGCGGAAGAGCTTCTGCATCTGAGGACTGCGCGTGACTATCTCGCTGAAGGCATCGGGGTCCTTTATCTGCAGCGTTCCGTCGCCCGTTGACAGAATATGCACCTCGTCCTGCAGCTCGCGGATCTTCAACGCGTGATTGACCGCGGTAATCAGTCGAGGCTCATCAACCGGCTTTGTCATGAAGTCGAAGGCACCGATCTTCATGCACTGTACCGCCGTATCCACCTTCTCTTCTCCGGTAATGATGATCACCGGAACCTCGGGAAACTGCGCCGTGATGTCCGGCAGCAGTTCCTGCCCGGAGATATGCGGCATGTTGAGATCAAGCAGAATGACCGACACGCGGTTGGCTTTCAGCTCGTTCATTACGCTACGCGAGTCCATGCAGATGATCAGGTTGTCCAGATCGTGCGCACGAAGGACTGTCGCGTACAACTCAGAAGTTACCAGATCGTCGTCGACGATCAAGATGGTATGGCTTTGCGAAGTGTGGGTACCGTTCATTTTTTTTTCATAATAGTGTACTATCGGCGCGTACGCAACTCCCCGCGCTCGACGCGGGTTGCGCTGCAGGGCCGGAAGCCGTACCGTACCGCGCCGGCCCTCAATGAGCATCAATGAAAGGAGATACCATGCGCATCCGCTACAACGCACCGGTCACCCTGACATTCGCACTCACCGCGACCGTGGTGCTCGTGATCGACCTGTTGAGCGGCCGTGCTCTGACCGCAGGTTACTTCTCGATTGGACCGGCACTCGACTTCGCCAATCCGGTTCAGTGGCCGCGGCTCGTTCTGCACGTGATCGGTCACGCCGACTGGAACCACCTTATCGGCAACTTCGCATTCATTCTGCTTCTCGGTCCGATGCTGGAGAAGATGTACGGCTCGGCGGGGATTCTCTTCATGATGCTGCTTACGGCGCTGGTCACCGGCCTGCTCAATGTGTTGCTCCTCTCAACGGGTCTACTGGGAGCGAGCGGCATCGTATTCATGATGATCCTGCTGGCTTCATTCGGCAAGCACGAGCGCTCGGGAGAGATTCCGCTGACGTTTATCCTGGTGCTGCTGCTCTACCTCACCCGTGAGGTGCTCACCTCGGTCCGGCAGGACAGCATCTCGCAGTTTGCACATGTTATCGGCGGCATCTGCGGCAGTCTCTTCGGACTGATCGGGGCTCGGCGTCACGAGACTTCCCCGGCAGCCGCCGGCGAACAGGATTAAGTCAAAGTAAAGGAGACCAGATGGTTGCCAGACTTGAACAGGTAGAACAGCAGTTCCGTGATCTGGAACTGAAGATATCTGATCCCGAAATCCACAAAGAACCGCAGCGCTACCGAGAACTGATGCGCGAGCACGCGCACCTGTCGGAGCTCGTTCACTGTTACCGCGAGTATGCCAGGGTGACGAGCGAGCTGAAAGAAGCGGAAGCGATGACCGAGGCGGAGAGCGACGCAGGTCTGCGAGAGATGGCGCGCGAAGAAGTGGCGCAACTCGAAGGCGAGCAGCAGCGCCTCGAGCATGAACTCAAACTGCTGATGGTGCCGAAGGATCCGCTGGACGAGAAGAACTGCATCCTGGAGATTCGCGCCGGCACCGGCGGTGACGAGGCGTCGCTGTTTGCCGCCGACCTCTACCGTATGTACCAACGTTACGCGGAACAGAAGGGCTGGAAGACCGAAATCATGACCTCCAGCGAAACTGAAGTCGGAGGCTTCAAGGAAGTCGTCTTCTCGATTGGCGGCAAACAGGTCTTCGGCAGCATGAAGTTTGAGAGCGGTGTACATCGCGTCCAGCGCGTACCTACTACCGAGTCCGGTGGGCGAATCCACACCTCGGCGGTCACCGTCGCGGTTCTGCCGGAAGCCGAGGACACCGATATCCAGATCAACCCGGATGAGCTGCGGGTCGATGTGTTCCGCTCTTCGGGCCCCGGCGGCCAGAGCGTAAACACCACCGACTCGGCCGTGCGCATCACGCATCTGCCTACCGGCCTGGTGGTCAGTTGTCAGGACGAGAAATCCCAGCACAAGAACAAAGCCAAGGCGCTGCGGGTACTCAAAGCGCGACTCTACGAAGCTGAAGAACAGCGCAAGAACGCCGAGCGCGCGAGTGCGCGCAAGAGCCAGATCGGTTCAGGTGACCGGTCCGAGCGCATCCGCACCTATAACTTCCCGCAGAACCGCGTGACTGATCACCGCATCAATCTGACGCTCTACAAGCTCGAGTCCGTTCTTCAGGGCGAGCTGGACGAGCTCGTTGACTCCCTTGCACTGAGCGAACGGGAAGAACAGCTGAACGCGGTACATGGCTGACACGCAGCGTCCGGCCACTGCCGATCGCAACTCGATCCGTACCCTGCTGGCGGAGGCAACCGCAACCCTGCGTCGGCAGACACTGGAACACGGCAGCCAACACTTCAGCGACACGCCGTGGCTCGACGCGGTTGTCCTGCTCGGCATTGCCCTCGAACTATCCAGAGAACAGCTTTTCGCTCGAATGGAAGACCCGCTCTCCTCCG
>PWMO01000404.1 GCA_003558175.1 Spirochaetaceae bacterium | reverse complement strand
GGCACTGCCGCCGGGAAACGGTGTTACCTCTTGAAACCCGATGTCAAAGGCCGAGAATGAGACGTCCGCATGGGCCGATGGATCGAAATCCGACAGAAACTGTTCACGCTCGGAATACAAGTCGCGCAGGGGGCCCTCGACATTCTGCCAGTCAAAGATAGGCAGCTGAACGGAATCACTTCGGAAGCTCGACGCTTCCGCTACAAAAACGGAGATCGTGTCGAACTCCGATAACTGCTGTGCACCGATGGCGTCATTCGGCTGGAATCGAATCGCGAGGCGCCCAACCTGGCCGGTATCATTGAGATTCCAGGCGCACGCCGAAAGGGTTGCTATCAGCACTGCGAGAAACAAGTACCTCGCCACGCTGTGCATGGTCTTCCGTATCGTCATGCCACCGTTACTGTTTTGCTTTGCCACAACCGCACTCCTCAGTCGTTCTCTTTTGCAATGCCGGAGTCACCGCGCTGCTCAGAACGTCACGTTGATGATGAGGTCCTGAAACTCCACGGTACTGCCGGAGATGGCCGTGCTCGTGTCGCTGTCTTCGCCGGAGCCGGCGGTGGTGCTTGAGACCACCGTGGCCTCGGTACGCTCGGTGAGAGGGTCACTCGGGGGGTCGCTGTCGCTGACGCTGGTCTCTTCGTTGCCGCCCACCGAGACGCGGCGGCCAAAGCGATTTGACACCTGCACCAGCCCGGTGAGGACCCGCAGGTTGACGCCGTCAAAATCGAAGTCGGTACCGCGCACCGCGGCTGTTGCCTGGGTGCTGCGCATGCGGAACTCCGACTGCAGCCCTTCCACCCCGCGAACCTCGCCGCGCACGCGACCGACCTGCAGAAACATCTCGCTCTCAACGGCGCCCTCGCGCTCGATCAGTTCTTCAATGCGCATGCGCGTGAGCGGCCGCACCCGGATCACCGCGGGCTCGCCCAGCGCGATCACCGCCTCTGCGCCGAAGCTTGTGGATATCTGCGATTCCACCGGCAGATCCATCCCCACCTCGGCCGGCTGCCACCGGCCGCCCGGCAGCTGCACCTCTACGTTACCGGAGAATGACTGGACCGTTGCCTGAAAGGTCTGCGCCTCGAGCGCAACGGACGGGGCGACGAGCAGCCAGGCGAAGGCAGCGGCTGCCGCCATGAGCCGGTGCATCCGGCGAGGCATCACGGCTCCGGCCGGTCTTGCTGGTCGAGCTTGTCTCGCTGTACGCATCTCTCTCCTCCTTAGAAGCTGGTGCTGAACTCGACCCGGCCGCGCACGGTGACGTCTCCCTCCTCAGGGATGAAGGCGCCGACCCTGATCGAGCCGCCGATGTCCGAGAACGGTCGCAGCGCGATACGGCCGCCCGCCTCGGTTCCGTGATAGGCGTCGTCGGCAGTGGGGTCGGAGTCAAACAGCGCCACGCCGTAGGCGGTAAGCCCGATGTTGCGCGCGATCTCCGACTGCGAACGGAAGAAGGGGCGAAAGGTGTATTCGGCCGAACCCAGCAGCAGGTCCGCGGTTGGAACCGGCGCGAGCGCGATGGTGCTCACCGAAGTGATTGGGGTGTAGTCTTCAAAGTCGCCGTTGCCGCCCGAAGCGTAGAGGCCGCGCACGGTAAACACCGAACGCGAGAGCGACTCGGCAAACAGCACGAAGCGGTGCGAAGCGGCAACCATCGAGCCGGACACATCGTCAACTGCCGGGGAGGCGTCCTTTCGCTGCACGGCGCCGAACACTCCCCCGCTCTGGTAATAGAGCCCGCCGGCAATGCGGCCGCTCAACCCCAGGTAGCCGTACTGGGTGTCTACGGTGTCCTCTTCGCCGGAGCGCCGGTCATGCTGCACGATTCCCCCGAGCACCAACGTCTGCCGCGCAAAGAGCTCCGGGAAGTCGACCTCCAGCTGGCCGATCCAGCGCGGCGGTGCGGTGGTGGTGAACTCGTCGAACTGGTCGGTGACGTCTCCCAGTGACATGACGATTGAGGAGTTCTGCTTGAGCAGCAACCCGGTATAGCCTCCGGCAAGCCGCACACCCACCCGGGGGTAGTCAACGCCGAGGCCCAGTCCGTCAACGCGGTGGTCTACGATCAGCCCGACCCGGTCACGCAGCTGGTAGCGGCCCCCGCGCAGCCGAAACACGGAGTCTTCACCCAGCACGCCCGGCAGTGCAACACGCGCGGTCAGGTACTCGAGGTCGGCGGCGGCAAAGTCGTCAAACTGGAAGATCGCGGTACCCTCGATCAAGAGCTCCGCGGTGGCCTCCCCCTGCAGTTGCGGAAAGAGACGCGTCCAAGCGTTGAGCGTCATGCGGCCACGCGGGTCCTCGTCCTGCTCGAAGTCGCCCTGCACTCGCAGCCGTCCGCCCGCGTCAAGCGCCGCGGCACTCACCGTTACCAGCACCAACAGCAGCGCGGGAAGCACCCGGCGTACGACGGCGCCGAAGCGGCCGCCGGAATTGACTGGAACAGCCCGCCCACGCTTCGCTTCACTGCCTTTCGCTTGGCTGCTCATGATTCGGCCTCCCGCATCGCCAGCACGCGACCGGTGATTCGCATCGCGCGCTCTCCCGACAGCTGCTGCAGGGCAAACGACTGCCCCTGCACCAGCCGGCGGTGGGCGAACTCACGATACGCGTAGCGCGGCCCCGGCACGCGGCGGTACCAGAAGCCTCCCGCGATATCGTGGGTGAGCATCATGAGGTAGGCAAACTCTCCAAGTGAAACCGGCGAGTCGGCATCGCGACCGCTGAACCGATCGCGGTGTTCCCGTTCGGCAGCGCGCGAGGCGATGACGTCGAGCGCCTCGGCAGCGTCACCCTCGGGGTCCATCAGCCCGGCGGACACCGCCGCCAGAAAGGCTGCATCTGCAACACTGAGCGTCTCGGCGGCCAGGATGGCGTCGATGCGCTCGGCCGACTGTCCATAGACCGTGCCCTGAATCCCGGTGATTACGAGCACCAGGATTATAGTGACCATTTTGCTCATGTTGGAAATAGTAACGCATAGTTGCGCATGAGTCACGCCGTACGAACGAAAATTTTGAATATCTATACCGGTTTTGGGTTGAATTTGCTGACCTTCTGGGTAATCTTTACAGGGAGAACGGCCACACCAATTGCCGTAAACTTGAACTGACTGGAGGGAACTATGAAAAAACGAGGGATCATTGTGTTTGCGATTGCGGTCATCGCGCTGGCTCTGCCCGCTGCAGCGTTCGCGCAGGCGCTGGAGGGAACCGACACCGAGTTCCGGCTGTTCGGCATCGAACTGGGTATGCTT
>PWMO01000467.1 GCA_003558175.1 Spirochaetaceae bacterium | reverse complement strand
TGGTGTTTCTTCCTTGTTTTCTATCTTCTTGGCCGGTGCTCCTTTTTTTATAATATCCTTAATTATCTGCTGACCCTCTTCTTTCCAAGTTTGCTTTTTGAACCAAGTTCCTTTGACTTTCTTTTCTTTTTTATGAGCTCGAATAATTAACTGGATCCAAATGTTATTACCAGCCGGCAGATTGCCTAGAAATTCCATCAAGGAGCTGAGTGGATCGATTTTAAACTCCTCTTTGGTCTCCTTGTCCATTCCGTAGTCTTTGTATGTCTTGATCGGATAAGGATCATCTTTGGCCAGACTAAACTCACAACCCCAAATGACATAATGCTCCAAGTCAAAAGGTATTTGCTTGGTGTAGTCATCCACTTCAAAAATCTCCACTGTGGGATACTGGGAGTAAATCGAGGCCTTCAACACTTCTTTCCAAGGAGTTCGAGTCCAGATAAAAAAATGAACCGAACCACCAATCGAGGCAAGCTCCAGCGAAAACCAAGTCCGGTGTTTACCTAACCACCAGCGATCGATAAAGGTCTGTTCTTCGCCGGTCCGATGACAAACCTCCAACAAAATCTCCATAGCTTGAGGCGATTTTTTGATCTCTTGAGGTAAATGGATCTCCAGTAAAGTCCAACCTCGACTGTGATGCCATTGGAGCTTACGCCAATACACCCAAAAACGCCCAAGCTCTTTGAGCAAAATAATTGGTAATACGATTAATAGACCGTAGTATAAAACTCGGAGAAATATATACACCTCCTGACTATATAGATTGACAATAAAATCTTCCAACATAAGGATAACTACAGTCCGAGAGGAGTAAACTGACTTTTTGACATCGAATCAGGTTCGACTGTTTTTTAACACTCGAGTTAAAATTAAACATTCTTCGGTTTAAACCGTGGTTTTGACCGGACTATACCGACCCAACTGATCTTTTTGAAAATAACGAGGATTCTGCAGATTGACCAAAATAGTATTTTCCTTCACCTGCCTTTCTTTCAACACCTCCCGTACCACTTCTTCTTTAGTTAACGGACCCCGGTCTACCAAAATTCGCTGGATCACTTCTCTAACCACTCCGCCGGAGTACCCCCACTCACTTAAGGCATACAACCCTCGGCCCACTAAAACAAACCGCGGATCCTTAATCAACTCATTATGAGTAGTCGCCTCATGTGCTTTTCGTTTGAATTCTTCTTCTATATTTTTCGCCACCTTTCGAAAATGGATCGGGCTCCCGTGTTTGCGAATTATCAGATAAGCATAATCTCTTACCCCTTTAGCGTTAATATTTGTCGATTCCGTCCGACCCCATTCACCTAAAGAGTTCTGGCTGATCTTTTTACTCAAAGACAACCAACGTTTAACTATTTCCTCTCGTTTGTACTCCTCAGCCACTCCCTGTAATTGAGCGATAAATTTTTTAATGATATCAGGTTCAGTTACCAGATCTTCGTTGGACAAAGACTGATATAACCTCTTAAGAGACTCATGGATCTGCCCTGACAACACTTCGTCTACCTGCCACCGATGTCTGAAAAAATCATCTTCACGATATTTGGTAAAATGATCTCCGACTACCAACAAAAAATGAAGGTGGTTATGGATAGTTTTATAAGGCGATATGGAATCCAACAGGTCTTCTTCGGCAATAATACCCCCCATGATCTTAACCTTTTCTTTCAATTCATCGAACACCGCCGCCTGCTTGGCGTACAGCTCGGATTTCTTTATTGCTCGAATAGCTTGATTTTCTATCTGTCTAACACGCTCTCGTGTTATACCGTACTGCTGGCCGATCTTTTCCAAAGTAGCACGACTGGCTTCCCGCCCCAAACCATAACGCTGCATTAAAACATCTCGGGATCGTTCTGATAGCACCGAGAGTAATTCTTCTGTAATTTTTTTGGGGTTGAAAGAAATTTTTTTGTTTTCACTCATGTTTTTAAAATTTGACTGACAAGGTCTATTATTTTTAGCATTATTAACTCGGTTAGTCAACTCCGTCGATTTTGTGGACAAGATCAGCCGGAGTGCCCAACTCTCACCGACCGGTATTGGTTACCAGATTGACCAATCGATTAGGGATGTAAATCTCTCTTTGGATTGCTTGTCGATTATTTATCCATCGAGCGACAGCCGGTAAGCTCAAAACTTGATCAATAACCGCATTTTTCTCAGTGTTTCTTTTAACCGTCAGCTCGGCTCGTAATTTACCATTGATCTGCACAGCCAAGGTCACCGTATCAGTTTCCAGTTTGGTCGGATCAGCCTGAGGCCAACGAGACAGATGAATACTTTGAGAGCGATACTCTCGCCACAGCTCCTCGGCTAAATGCGGGGCCAAAGGGGCCAACAGCTGAAGGAAGGTTAGATACTCACTTTGGGCAATAGCTCCCCGCTCCAAAAAGCGATTAGATAAGATCATCAAAGCCGAGATGGCCGTATTGAAAGAAAAGGCCTCAATATCCTCCGTCACCTGCTTGATACTGCGATGAAGCAAAACCTCGTCTGAAGTTTCCTTAGCTACCCCGGCTTGAACCAGCGACCGCAGTCGCCAAACCCGCTCCAGAAACCGCCGGACCCCCATAATATTGTCGGTACTCCAACTGGCCAGGTGCTCAAACGGACCCATGAACATCTCATAGACCCGCACGGTGTCCGCCCCCAACTCTCTGACCACTTCATCCGGATTAATAACATTCCCCCAGCGCTTGCTCATCTTTCGGCCGTCTTCGCCATAGATCATTCCCTGGTTTTTCAGCCGTTGAAAAGGCTCTGAAGTGGACACCCAGCCCTGCTCATAGAGAAACCGATGCCAAAACCGAGCGTAGATCAAATGCCGGGTGGCATGCTCGACCCCGCCGACATACAGATCGACCGGTAACCATTTCTGCTCCAGCTCTTTTGACCACTTGGCCGGTTTAGACTTAGACCGAGGAAACAATTCCGGATGCATGGCATAAGCCAAGTAATACCAACAGGAACCGGCCCACTGAGGCATTGTGTTGGTCTCTCGCCGGGCCTGACTTTGGCAGTTCGGACATTTAACCTTAACCCATGAGTCTATATTGGCCAACGGCGACTCACCGGTACCGGTCGGCTGGTAACTTTTAACCGAGGGTAGTTTCACCGGCAGATCGCTCTCCGGCACCGGCACCACTCCGCACTTAGAGCAGTGAATGAGCGGGATCGGTTCACCCCAGTAGCGCTGGCGAGAGAAAACCCAATCTTTTAATTTATAGGTAACTTTTTTCTTACCGCCAACTTCCTTTC
>PWMO01000055.1 GCA_003558175.1 Spirochaetaceae bacterium | reverse complement strand
CATGGACTGATGTCCAGCGGAGAGACGAGGACGACAATGGCGCAAAGAATTGGTCTGATCGGTATCGGTTTGGTTGGGGCTGCTCTGGCGGAGCGTCTCCTGAGAGAAGGCTACAGCGTACATGGCTACGATATTGCCGAAGACCGTCTGAACCTTCTTGAAACCATGGGAGGGATCGTGCATGACTCTCCACGGTCAGTGGCCGATCAATGTCGCATCCTGTTCATCTCGCTGAAGGACACCGCAACCGTTCGCAGCGTGATTGAGGGCCCGGACGGCGTGCTTGCAGCGGCGACCACGCCTGAGACCCTCATTGATACCACAACCGGAGATCCTGACGAAACCGTCGATCTCTACCACAGTCTCGGCAGCCGGCACGTCCGGTACCTCGATGCCACCATCTCGGGCTCAAGCAGCCAGATCAGGCAACGTGAAGCGGTGTTTATGGTTGGAGGCGATTCATCCGTTGTGGAAGACTGCTCAGCGCTGTTTGACATCGTCTCAAGGCGATGGTTTCACGTTGGAGAACCAGGAACCGGAAGCAAAACCAAATTGGCAAGCAACCTCATTCTGGGGCTCAACCGTGCAGCTCTGGCCGAAGGTCTGGTGTTTGCCGAACGCCTCGGACTGGATTTGCCCTCCTTCATTGAGGTCATTCGACACACACCAGCCTATTCTCGCGCAATTGACACGAAAGCCGCCAAAATGATCGAGCGGGAGTATGCACCCCAGTCCAAGGTGTCACAGCACAGAAAGGATCTCGATATCATTCTGAAATACGCACAAGTGCTCCATCAGCCATTGCCTTTGACCGAGATTCATAGGAAGCTATTGATTGAGGCCGAAGCGAGCGGGCGAGCCGAATTGGATACCTGTGCCATAGTGGAACAGATTCGGGACCTTACCAGAACGCCTACCACCAACGCTTCTCCCTCGGGACATGGGTGATACAGCGAGCGTTCTGTAACGAACTGTTTTCGTCGCTTCCCTTTCCTCGCTTCTGCGATATGCTTGCGTCCAATGGGTTTCACGGCACGGAACTCGACCCTGCAACCTGCTTCGAACAGGTAGATTCCGCAACTCCACGTGAGCTCACCCGCGTACGCAACGCCCTCAACAGTGCTGGAATCACTTTCGTCGGCTTCCATTGGCTATTGCGTCATCCGCCCGGTCTCTCGCTGTTCGCGGAGAATCAGGAGCTGCGTGACCGATCATGGAGACGCCTCGATCACCTCTCCGCTCTCTGTCTGGAGCTCGGTGGCGCCGTGCTCGTGATAGGCTCAGGACCGCAACGAAGAATCAACTCCACACCATTGCAGGACGCCGTTCATTACACGGCCGACAGGTTGTCCCAACTGGGCGAGAAGTACCCGGGAGTCCGGTACTGCGTGGAGCCACTGCCGCCGGGTCGCACGGATTTTCTCACCAGCCTGGAACAGGTATCCGAGCTGCTCCAACTATGCAGCGGATCCGTTGGGGCGGTCTTTGACTTTCGCAACGCGTCTTCTGAAGAGCGCACCCACCATGAGCTGCTGCACCGCTACATGAGCTGCATTCGGCATGTTCATTTGAATGAACTCGACGGCTGCGCCCCAACCGGGCGGGGCATGAACTTTCGTACGGCGGCCGATCTCTTGCACCGGGGAGATTACTCGGGCTGGGTTTCGGTGGAGCCATTTCACCTGGTTGATTCCATGGCAGAGACCGTCGCCGGAACTGCACGCTATCTCGATGAGGCTGGATTGTAACTCAAGAACCGGAGACTTTGACGACCCGACTCGTCTCCCTCCGTGAACAACCGCTAAGACCAGCCGATGTCCCGCACTGAAGACCGTTCAACGATCAGCGGCTGAAACACGATGTCCTGGACCTCGTTTTCAAGATCAGTTTTCGAGTTGTCCTGCGCTCCCACAATCAATTCCACCGCTCGGGCACCCATCTCGTACCGCGGGATACGCACCGTGGTAAGCGGCGGTTGCATGTACTGAGCTTGAGGAAGATCTCCGATCCCGATGAGAGACAGATCACGAGGCACCCGAACTCCCTTGTGGTGAGCGGCCTGCAAGACACCGGTACCGATTGTGTCGCTGCCGGCACAGAGCGCCGTGACGTTCAGCTTGCGTGACAACAGAGTCGAAAAACCGTGATACCCCCCGGGCTCCGTGAAGTCCTGATAGACGAAGAGGTTCTCCTGAAACGCTACACCCGCCTGTGCCAGCGCGCGTTGATAGCCCTCCAGGTGGTTGCCACAGGTGACCACATCAGCACGTCCGGTAATGAAACCGATACTTCGGTGACCTTTGGACAGGAGGTAGGAGGTCATCATTTCGGCAACCTGGGCATAATCAACACTTACCGACCGGATTGAAATTGGTTGCGGTGCCAGGCTCACGATGGAAAACCCAAACTCCCTGCCCCGTTCAACCTGCCGTTGCAGTACCTCGAGATGCCGTTCCGACCGGATGCCTCCCCCGGCCAGGATGATCCCGCGGACCCGATGCTGCCACAAGAGGTCATGATACTTGAGCTCGTTTGCTGGATCACGGCCGGTGTTGCAGATGAAGCTCAGATACCCGAGTTCCATTGCCTTCTCGGTTACACCTTTGGCAATGTCGCCAAAATAGCTGTTTGCTACATCGCGGACAATCAAAGCGATAACATTGTTGAACGAACGCCGGAGATGCTGCGCGGAGATGTTCGGCGTGTAATTCAACTCAGAGACTGCGTCCAGGACGCGCTTACGGACCTCTCCCGACACAGGATAGTCGACGTTGTTTATTACGCGTGACACCGTTGTTATCGAAACTCCGGCGCGCGTCGCGACGTCGTGGATGGAGACCCGCTTGTTGCGATTTTCGTTTTCGCGCATTGCTTCCCGCTATTGTATCGGCAGATTGCGGCGCGGACAACGCCCCGCACAGCCACATTGCCACCCGCACCGCCAGTACGACTCCACCGCAGGCACGCCGGCGCCTGCCGCCGTACGTGTTCGAACGACCAGGCTAAGGCAGGGCGAGCGGAGGTTCCGACGGTCTGTCCATGGCGACAACCGCAGCCAGCAAGACAAGCACTGCGTGAGCAGGAACCGGACCCTCCCCTTCGGTGAGCGCACGAGCGGCCCTGCAGTGAAGCGTCTGCTTCACGAGAGGCTCAATGTGAGCGGCGATCCACGTCGCTGGGACGGTATCGGCCTCAGCATTTGACGCAGTCAATCCAGTTGGGTCTGTCTGCCCGCCCATTGCGGCCAGCAGGTCGTACAGTTCCTCTTCGGCTCTGGAT
>PWMO01000285.1 GCA_003558175.1 Spirochaetaceae bacterium | reverse complement strand
GTATCGGCGTGATGTACCTCGGCAAACTGGTTGAGGAGGCGCCCAAGCGAGAGTTCTACGCTCGGCCGCTCCACCCCTATTCGCAGGCTCTGCTTTCGGCTATTCCGGTTGCCGACCCAACGCGCAAGCGCCAACGCATCGTGCTTGAGGGCGACGTCCCGAGCCCCGCCGATCCGCCGCCCGGCTGCCCGTTCCACACGCGCTGCCCGCTGGCGGTCGACATCTGCCGTAGCGTGGTGCCGGAACTCAAGGCGGCGGCCGCCGGCCACAAGGCTGCCTGTCACGTGGTCCATGGAGACGCATAAGGTGCCGGCCGACTTCGATCCCCGGACGGACAACGCCTCGCAACGCAAGGCGCCATGGAGCGAAATCGTCGCGATGATGATTGCCGCCTACCAGCTGGTGCTGCCGGTGCTGGCGGTGCTGTGCCTGGTTGCAGTGCTGTCGGTGCTGTTCGTTCACCTGCTGTTCGGCTGACCCACCCCGTACCTTGACGCCGTCTCTACGAAGGGATAGGCTAACCTCATCTTCATTCTCTTGTCCAAATCCAAGGAGGGTTTATGCCGGAGCGAGATGTCACTACTCCAAACCTGCCGTTCAAGATCAACTCGACACTGATCACCATTGCCGTTGTGGTGCTTGTACTGGCAGGCACCGTGGCAACCAGTATCTTTATGGTTGACCAGACGGAGGAGGCAGTAGTATTGCGGCTTGGCCGCTACGCACGCACCGTACCACCGGGGCTTCACTTCAAGCTCCCGTTTAACATTGAGCGGAACTTCAATGTTCCCACGCAGGTGATACAGACTCAGTCGTTCGGTTTCCGCACCGAGATGCCCGGAGTTACCACGCGATACGCCGAGCAGAGTTTTCCCCAGGAATCAATCATGCTTACCGGTGATCTGAACATCGTTGACGTCGAATGGATCATTCAGTATCGAATAACCGACCCACGCGCCTGGCTGTTCAATGTGGAATCGCAGCCCGGCGGCCTCGGTATCCGGGCCCGTCCGGCGATCGATCCGCGCGATCCAGATCACCGCGTCAAGACAATCCGCGACGTTTCACAATCGGCAATTAACCTGCTTGCGGGTGACCGCGCAATCATCGACGTTCTGGGTAACGAGCGCAGCAACATCGAGTTCCAGGGCCAGGAGCGAATGAACGAAGCCCTGAGCACTTTTGACATGGGCGTACTGGTTACGCAGGTGCGGCTGCAGAACATCGTGCCGCCGGTCGGCCGGGTGCAGGACGCCTTTGAAGACGTCAACCGCGCGGTACAGGATCGCAGTCGGCTGATCAACGAAGGCCGCCAGCAGTACAACGCCGAGATACCGCGTGCACGCGGCGAGGCACAGCAGATCGTACAGCAGGCCGAAGGCTACGCCGCACAGCGCGTCAACCGCGCACGAGGCGAGACCGCGCGCTTTGGTTCGGTCCTCACCGAGTACCAGCAGGATCCGGGAACCACGCGAACCCGACTCTACTATGAAATGATTGAGGATGTGTTTGCCGACGAGGACGACGTCGAACTGATAGACCGCAACCTGCAGAACTTCATTCCGTTGCTCAACCTGCAGCGTGACGCAGGAGGTCAACAATGAAACTCAACAAACTTATCAGCGTGGCAGTGGTGGTAGCGGTACTGGTGGTGGTATTCCTGATGCTGGGGCCATTGTACGTCCTGAATGAAGGCGAGCAAGCGGTAGTAATCCGGTTTGGCGAAATCGTGGACGTAACCACCGACGCCGGGCTGCACTTCAAAACGCCGGTACTGGACAACGTAGTAAAGTTTCCGCAGCGCGTCCTCGCCTGGGACGGTGAAGCGCAGCGCATCCCAACCGCGGAACAGCAGTTCATCTGGGTGGACACCACCGCCCGCTGGCGCATCACCGACCCGGCGCTGTTTTACGCCTCGGTAACCACCGTACAGAGCGCCTACGGCCGCCTCGATGAGATAATCGACAGCACGGTGCGCAACGTGATCACCGCCAACCGACTGCCCGAGGCGGTGCGCAACACCAACCTGATCAATGAGATCGATCGCCAACCGGCTGCAGCGTTGACAGAAGCGGAACTCGAAGAAGACGAAGCCACCGAAGAGCTGCAGCGGCTGCTGGACGTTGACGTGCGCCAACCAAGTATCAGCCGCGGCCGTCAGGCGCTGGCCGATCAGATGCTTCGCGATTCGCACCCCAACATGGTGGGATTTGGCATCGAGGTTATCGACGTGGTGATTCGCCAGATCCGCTACTCGGAAGACCTGACCGAAAGCGTCTACGACCGTATGGTCAGCGAGCGTAACCGTGAAGCGCAGGCACTGCGCTCCGACGGCGAAGGACAACGACTGCGGATCCTCGGGCAACTGGAAAATGAGAAAGCGCGCATCATCTCCAGCGCCGAAGAACAGGCCGAACGCATCCGCGGTCAGGCGGACGCCGAAGCGGCGCGGATCTATTCCGCCGCCTACCTGCAGAGCCCGGAGTTCTTCGAGTTCTACCGCAGCATGCAGTCCTACCGCGATACAATGCCACGGTTCCGCAAGACGCTTACCACGGACATGGACTACTTCCGCTACCTGTACAACGAGGCCGGCAACTGATACTCGCCGTGCCTGCGGTCGGCCGGCCCTGCAGCCGGCCGCCGCGGGGTCGGCTGCACCGTCGGCCGGTGCATCAGCCGGCCGGCTTTGCCGGATGTCGGTTCTGCCTCACGGTTCCGCCGTGCCTCGCGGCGGCGCTCCCTCATCCATTAAACCGCTTCACCGCCAGTAGCTGCAAATCTTCGATCCCCTGACGGAGATCGCTGAACCGACCCGGGTCCACCGCCGCAACATCGAGCGCCCGGTGGCACAGCGCCTCAAAGCGATCACGGTACTTGCGATGGGCAAGCTTGCGCAGGCAGACGAGCAGTCTCCTGACCGCCGCTCGGTGCTGACGCTCGCCCCACCCTCTTTCTGCGAGCAGCCCCAGAAGCAGTTCTACCTCTTCAGCGTTGTCGGCGCAGACCGCCGTCTCCAGGAGTCCCAGCAGCACGGCAAGGTCGGCTGATTCGAGTTGGCCCGCGTCGGCAACGCCCTCGTCGGTCAGGCGGCAGAGAGCGTCAAACGCCAGCCGC
This sequence comes from Spirochaetaceae bacterium, assembly GCA_003558175.1. GTDB lineage: Bacteria > Spirochaetota > Spirochaetia > DSM-27196 > PWMO01 > PWMO01. The sequence goes on along the minus strand of PWMO01000285.1, from coordinate 168 downwards.
GCTTGCCCTCCCGGCAGCAGGAAGCTCGCGACACAGCCGTTCGATCTTTGCACATCAGGCAGAGCGCCAAACAGATCTGCCGTATACGGCGGGGCTGGAGGCGCCGGCGGCACGGGTTCAATGCGGGCCCCCTCACCGAGCCGCCACGGCACAAAGGCGCGGCCGATC
>PWMO01000080.1 GCA_003558175.1 Spirochaetaceae bacterium | reverse complement strand
GGCGCTGCCGGCACCCGGCCGCTCCACTACCTCGCCGGACGTCCACGTCCGGCCGCCCGTCCCCGCCCCGCATAACACCGCCCCGCATAACACCGCCGCGCGGGACATCAAGCTGCGGGGTTCTTGACAAAGTTTGCGCCTCCGGGGTAGATTTGGGCTCGCAACGGTGTGAAGCCGTTCCGCTTCCGCCGGACAAGCCGGGCAGCAGCCGGTAGTCAGGCCGAGCAATACAGACGCAAAATGCGGCGATGGTGAAATTGGTAGACACGCTAGCTTGAGGGGCTAGTGGGAGCAATCCCGTGGAGGTTCAAGTCCTCTTCGCCGCAGTGTAATTCCTTTTCTTAGAATAGATTGAGACGCCGCCTTCCGGGTGGCGTTTTTGTTTGCTTGAACAACCTCTTGCCTTACACCAAATTTCACACCAATTTTCTGGGCATGCGGCACGATTTCACGTTGTCTCGGCGCAAAGGAAGCAAAGTCTGGTATATCTACTACTACGACGCAGATACCCGCAAAGCTAAGTCAACTGGGAAGTAACGCAAGTATGAGGCCGAAGAGTTCGCGAGATCATTTCTCGCGCGCGTTCCTCAGCCGGATACGCCGTTCCGGCAGTATGCTCAGAACTTCCTCCTTTGGGACACGTGCCCGTGGATTAAACGCCAGCATGCCAAGAACAGACCGTTTTCGGAAGCCATGGCGCGCATGCGCCGAGCGCACCTGACCAAATACCTTTTGCCGACGTTCGGCCGTTACAAGCTCTCGCAGATAAACGCCGTCAGAATCGAAGACTGGCTTATATCCTTAGCATAAAGCAAAAACCGGAAGGGATGCCCGTCCACCAGGATTGACTGTATCCCTCCTAAGAGATTTACCCAAGACCCCAGGTCGAAGCATGGCGGAGGGTTCACGTTGCGGAACTACGCATCATCCCAAGGATTAATCACCTCAACACCGGTGTCCAGAAAGTCCAGCGTATTGCGCGTTGCAAGTAGCGCCGAGTGGCGCAGCGCGGTTGCCGCAATAATGCCGTCGATGATAGGAAGAGTACGTCCACGTGACTCAAGTCCGGCAAGCAACGAACCCCAAACCACTGCCGTCTCTTCATCAAAGGATGTCACGCGCCCGGCAAAGCGCTCTCGTAACTGTTCAAGCCACAGCCGTAAAGCGTCGCGTTTGCGCCCGGCCACTAACTGCTCAATACCATTGTGGAGTTCACCAATTACTACCGAAGGCAGAAATGCCCGCGTTTCAGGAATGCCGTCTATCCATTGCAAAACCTCGGGTGAAGGCTCTGGCTTAAGAGCTTCTGAGATCACGCACGTGTCGAGCAAGATCATAGGTCGATTTCTCTCCCGGTATCTTTAGACCGCTCTATGAAAAGCTCCACCCTGGGTGCCGCCCGAAAGAAATCACCCAAGCCCTGCATGGGCATTTGTAGCCGTTCATACTCCGCAAACGGAACAACAACTACCGCAGGCCGCCCATGCCGCGTGACAAGCTGAGGCCCCTTGGACAAGCTACAGTTCACCAGCTCACTGAAGCGCGCCTTTGCATCTTGCAGCGACCATGCTTTTTGTTCAACACTCATGGGGTAATTCTATACGGACTAGTCTGACTAGTCAATAATTGATCTACTGCAGATGCCGCTCCACCTCCGGTTTCCGCAGGTGAATGGTGCGGCCCCGGCGACGACGGCGTTCCGGCGGGGTCACCATGGCTGCGCCGGGCGCGCCTTCGAGCCCTGCTGCCGGCCGGACCCTACTGCCAGTCGCGCGGTCCGTACACCTCGACCGAACGTGCGGCAATCTCGGCTGCGCGAATCAGCAACGCGTCCAGATTCCCGCCGTCTCGCACCAGGTGGTAACAGAAGGCTCCATGGAAGATGTCACCGGCGGCAAGCGTGTCGCGGACTGCAGCAACCGCGGGCACGGGCACCTCTCTGGCGTCAATGCTGTGAAAGCCGTGCCGGTTGTCGTCTTGCGCCTCGCGGGCGTGTCGCTCGAATAGCAGAATCGGACGTTCGCCCCGGGTAAACGCAACGGCCGGGACCTCCCGTTCAAACAGGAAGCGCGCCGTGGCGTGCGGCGAGTCGCAGCCCGGCGCCCGAAATCTCTCGGAGCAGATCGCATAGTCAACAAATGGCAGTACGTCAGGGAGCGACTCTTTCCAGCTGCCGCCGTCCAGCACCACCGGCGCTCGGCTGCTTTGCGCCTCGGCTACCAAACTGCGCGCTTCGGCATTGAAGTAAGAGTCGATGAGAACAACGTCGGACCGGATGGACGGCTCCGGCAGTGCCGTGCGGAGCGGCTGCCGCTGCTGCGGCTTTTGCCCGACAACCGTGCGGTTCCCATTTGCGACGTTTACCACCACCGACGCAGTCACCGGAGGTTCGGAACGTTGGCTCACCGCGGCTTCAGCGAGGTCGTGCAGGACCACGCCGTAGTTTGCCAGCTCACCTTTGATAACGGCGGCGAGCGGGTGCGAGCCGACCCACGAGATGAGCTCAGCGTGCCCTCCGAGCTTCGCAAACGTGATGGCGGCATTGGCAGCGGGGCCACCGCAGAAGACACGGGTGGACAGCGCCGCAGCCTTCTCGTTTGGCTCCGGATCGCGGTCTACATAATGCACGATGTCCACGGTCGACAAACCAATAAACAGCCCGTTCATGTTTGACACGAAGCATACCCGCGCCCGTTGTGGCGGTCAATGGAGCGCGAGTATCAGCGGGCCGGCAGACCGGCTCAGCAGCCTCGTTCCGGTTTGAGACCAGAGTACGCCTCACTCCACCCGACACCGGTGGGTTGCACTTGGGTCCTACCCGGCCTATCATCTGAATAGAGGCATGGACCGGGCAGAACGGAACCGACCGGTCCATTTGTCACGAACGTAGGGTTCGACGCAGCCGTGGAGGCAGATGGTGAAGTTCTTACCTTCAGTTGTCTTGTACTTCTTCCAGGACCGGAATGCCAGAACCAACATTGTGGCGCTCCTTCGGTTTCTGGCGTTACTCGCAATCATGATTCTGGTTTACGCCGTTGTATTTCAACTCATCATGCTGCAGGAGAATCGGGAGTATTCGCTTGTTCACGGAATCTACTGGGCGGTGGTGACAATGACAACGCTCGGCTACGGAGACATTACCTTCACCTCAGACGCCGGGCATCTGTTCTCCGTAGTAGTCCTGTTCTCCGGGGTGATCTTCCTGCTGGTAATGTTGCCGTTTACGTTCATTCGTTTCTTTTATGCGCCATGGCTCGAAGCGCATAATCGGGCGCGAACTCCCCGC
>PWMO01000515.1 GCA_003558175.1 Spirochaetaceae bacterium | reverse complement strand
GCCGGCACCCACCGCAGCGGGATCCTCCGACGGCTGAAGCGGCAAGCCCGTTAGCGCACGATACTCCGCCTCGTTGGCCAGCAGCAGATCGACCCGCGGTAACAGTCGACCCCGGATGCGGTCACGCTGCGCCGCAACGATCGCGGGATGCCCCAGCGACAGAGCGATAACCGTTTGCCGTGGTACCGTTTCAAGAATCTGCTCCAGAAAGCGCGGACGGCTCAACAGAAAGCCTTCGAGCAGCAGCAGGTCGGGTGCGGCGCCCCGCGGCATTCCTGCAAGCACCCGTCGCACGTGAGCGGAATCAAGTTCCGTCGCCACCGCCGGAGCCGCGGCAACCGCTGCGCCGGCCGCTGCCGCAGGTGAGTCAGCATGTACGGCCTTCTGGGGCAGAAAAACCAGACAACAGCCGGTTGCCCCCGACACGGTCTCGAGCGCATCGGCAACCGCCTGCTGCTGCAGGTCGGCGCGATAGGTGTCTGCTTCGCGGTCGCTGCCGACCGCTCCTGCCAACCTGCAGTGCCCCCCAAATACGGCCATCGCTGCAAGCGCATTGGCAGCTCCACCACCGGCCATAGACGCAACCGGGCGGCATTGGGTGCACAGCCGATCCAACGCCGTCCGCTCCAGGTGGACCGCCGCGCCCCACGCCAACCCCTCAGGCAGGCTCTCACTCGCCGGAAGCTCCACAAACAGGTCAAGCAACGGATTGCCCACCCCCACAACCGAGGTTGCCCCGCGGCGCAGGGCGGCCGCTATGGCGCGTTGCATTGAAAACGGTAGCCGTTCGTCCATTCTTGCCTCACTCTGGTTTGGAGCTCTGCTTCGGTTTTGAACCCTTCTGCTGTTGACGCTCGACGGCGGCGGCGCGCACGTAGCCCTGCGCGGCGTATGCGTGAAGAACCGGGTCCGCGGTCAGCAGCAGGCAGTTCAGGCTGCGCGCGGTAGCGACAATGCAGCGGTCGGCAAGATCTCCCGCGAACGGGTCAGGCAGTGTTGCGGCAGCGAGCGATATCTCGCGATCAACGGGAACCTCGCGCAGGCCTGGTGTCTCCAACGCCAGCCTGACCCAGCGCTCCGTGGGCATTGAGAGACGCAGCACGCCGTGGCGCTCCATGGTAGCGATCTCGAGGATGCTGGCCGCGCTCAGATAGAGCGCATCGCGCTCGGCGGCAGACTCAATCGTCGTCAGGCTTCCCGAGCGGCCAAGTTCCGGACTTCCGAGCAGGAGCCAGAGAAACACGTGGGTATCAAGTAGAAGCCGCTGGTCATCAGGTTGTGTCACATGCGGTTACTGCGGTACGGAGAAACGGACAGGGTCCCCGAGCAACTGCACGGTATTCTGCAGGCGCCCGAACAGCGGCTGCGGCTTCTGCTCTTCGACCCATACCATCTGCGCTACGGGCTTACCGTGCTTGGTGATCACGACACGCTCATGCGTGTCACGGACCCTGTCCATGAGCTGCAGGCAGTGTGCTTTGAACTTACCCGCCCCAATCTCCATTTAGCAGCCCCCCAGTTCTGCATCTGCTAAACGTCTGCCGTTCATGCAGCATCGGCGTTTTATAACTATGGTCATATTACTATGGTTATACAACAAATGCAAGTCTTTTTTCGATCGGTGATGCAGGGGTCAATCCATGAACGAGGGACGGGATTGAAAGTCGATCTATATCCTGGTTGCGGTCAGGCGAGTGCGCCTACGCCGCCTATTCTCGGCTATTCACCAAGCTTCGTAGCAGCAACCTCTCACCGCGGGGCGGTGCCCTGGGGTGGAAACAGCTCATTCACCGCGTCCACCAGCTCCGAAGTAAGCCGCAACCCCGACGCCTTGACGTTCTCTTCCAGATGGGCTGTGGAGGTGCCGCCAATGATCACCGAGTCGACCTCGGTCCGGCGCAGCACCATCGCCAGTGACAGCTGCGCGGCGGTCAGCCGGTGCTGCGATGCGAGCCGCGCCAGCTCAATTACCCGCTGCTCGATCGAAGAGTCAGCGAGCGTTTCGCGCATGAACATGTTCAGCGTAGCGACTGTACCGCGGCTGCCCGTGGGCGCCGTTCGTCCCGCGTACTTGCCGGTGAGAACACCTTCGGCCAGCGGCGAGAAAACCGCAACTCCGAGGCCGTGATACTCGCACACCGACAGTATGCGCGCCTCCACCTCGCGATGAATCAGAGAGTAGCGCGGCTGATTGACCGCCGGAGGAATCCAGCCGTTGGCCTTGCACTTGCTGGCTGCCTCGGCAATCTGGTCCGCCGTCCACTCACTGACTCCCCAGTGCAGAATCTTGCCGGCATGGATCAGATCCTGCATCGCCTGAATGGTCTCAACCAGCGGCGTGTTTTCGTCGTAACGATGGCAGTAGTACAGGTCCACGTAGTCTACCTGTAACCTTCTGAGGCTGTCGTGAATTGAATCGACGATGTGCTTTCGCGACAGCCCGCGGTTATTGACCCCTTCACCCATTGGGAAGTAGACCTTGGTTGCGAGCACGTAGTCCTGCCGAATTGCCAGGCGCGGCAGAATGGCACCGAGCATCGATTCTGCTCTGCCCCTGCCGTACACGTCCGCGGTGTCGAAGTAGTTGATTCCCAATTCAAGAGCACGCCGGATGATGGATTCCGACCGTGCATCGTCCACTTGGGCGCCGAAAGTCAGCCAGGTTCCGTAGGCTATCTCGCTGACCAGCAGCCCGGTGTTGCCAAGCCTGCGGTACTTCACGCCGCCATTATAGTATAAACCGCGCGGCATTCGCCACAGGGATTCGCCACAGGCGGGCACACGCATTCGCCGCTTGCCACGTACCGTAGGCGTAGCTATAATCGTAGGTTATAATTCCCTGACAGATATTTGGTCGCCTTTTGACGATGTGCGCCGTGCGTACAGCTTCAACAGGATGCCTGAGGATATGGTGGTATGAGAGAGCACCGGTACTGGATGGGCCTTGATGTGGGGTCGACAACGGTCAAGGTCGTTGTCATCGAACCCTGGGGCCGCGAGGTTGTCCACAGCGACTACCGCAGGCACAACGCCGAGCAGAGCCGCACCGTGGTCACCATGCTGGAAGATGCACACCGCCGCGTTGGTACCGACTGTGCCCTGGCGGTCTGCGGTTCCGGCGGCACGCAGATTGCGGCGGAGCTCGAGGCGTTCTTCGTTCAGGAGGTGGTTGCCAACTCTATCGCCGTTTCGCGCTTCTACCCGCAGACCCGGGTTGCAATTGAGCTCGGCGGTCAGGACGCCAAGGTGGTGTTCTTCCGCCATGATGAACGCAGCGGAGAGCTCGTTGCCT
>PWMO01000254.1 GCA_003558175.1 Spirochaetaceae bacterium | reverse complement strand
TCGTGCGTCCGGCGGCGGTAGAACAGCTGGCGGTGCTCTGGCGGCAGATCGACGTTCCGGTATACCTGGAAGAGGGCGCCAAAGACCCGGTAAAGGTGGTCAAGGCCGGTCTGCGCAAGGCGGAGAAAGAGCAGTTCAATACCGTGCTGGTGGACACCACCGGCCGGATGCAGATAGACGGCGCCATGATGGCGGAGCTCGAGAAGATCCGCGATATGGCGCAGCCGGTCGAGTCACTGCTGGTGGCGGACGCCATGACCGGTCAGTCCGCGGTCGACGTGGCGAAGGAGTTCGACGGGCGCATCGGGGTCTCAGGCATCATCCTGAGCAAGTTTGATTCGGACACCCGCGGTGGCGCGGCGCTCAGCCTCAAGACCATCACCGGTAAGCCGGTCAAGTTCATCGGCGTTGGAGAGAAGGTCGAAGACCTCGAGCCGTTCTTTCCTGAGCGCATCGCCGGCCGCATCCTGGGCATGGGAGACGTCGTCACCCTGGTCGAAAAGGCCCAGGAAACCATCGACCAGCAGGAAGCCGAGCGGCTGGCGGCTCGAATGCAGTCTGCAACCTTTACGCTGGAAGACTACCTGGAGCAGTTTCAGCGCGTCAAAAAGATGGGTTCGCTGCAGTCGCTGGTGGAGATGATCCCGGGTGCCAAAGGGCAGATCAACGAGGACGACATTGACGAGAAAGAGATGAAGCGCGAAGAGGCAATCATCTACTCGATGACGCTGGAAGAACGGCGCAATCATCGCATCATCGGCCCGCCGCGGCGCAAACGGATCGCTCACGGAAGCGGGACCTCGGTATACGAGGTCAACAAGCTGCTGAAGAAGTTCGAGAAGCTGCGCACGATGATGAAGAAAATGACCAAAAACAAGAAGTATCAGGCGCAGGTCCTTTCCCAAATGGGGGGAGGAACGTGATGACAAGATACCAGTTGCAACCGATCAGGAGGCTTTGACATGAGCACACGAATTCGACTGAAGCGCATGGGTTCCAAGCGGAGACCGTATTATCGCATCGTTGTTATGGATTCCCGCACCCCACGCGACGGCAGGGCCATAGAGGAAGTCGGCTTCTACCACCCGGTAGAGGCAGATGAAGGCAGCCTGCAGCTAAAAGAAGACCGCATTCGCGAGTGGATAGAGAAGGGCGCCAGGCCGTCCGACACCGTCCGCCAGCTCCTCAACCGCAAGCAGTTCTACCTCAAGTAGTCTTGTTGCCCGAGGCCGGACAACCGTCCGGTCGATGCGCGCTCGTGCCATAGCGTCTGAGCGCGCCTGATCGAGGCACGCAACGGAGCGTTCTCGACAGCGGCAATCACGGCAGAGACGGCGATTGCGGACACAGTCATGGCAATTGCCGGCGGTGAACACAACCAAGGAGGAGCTCGTGGAACGAGAACTGGTCAGTTATGTCGCCAGGGCACTGGTGGATGAACCGGACGAGGTGGAAGTAAACGTCATCGAGGGCGAGAAATCCACCATCATTGAGCTGAGAGTGTCCCCAAACGATATCGGAAAGGTAATCGGTAAGCACGGCCGCATCGCCAAGGCGTTGCGGACTATTCTCAGCGCCACGTCAACCAAGACGGGCAAACGGATCGTGCTGGAAATTCTGGACTGATGGACTACATTGCGATCGGTACCGTGTACGGGTCGCACGGTGTCCGCGGTCACATAAAGGTGGGGAGTTTTTCCGGCGAATTCGACCACTTTCGCGTTCTGAAGAGCGTGCAGCTGCGCAATGGTGACCAACGCCGGGAGTTCGTGGTGCAGGAGGTCAGGCTGACCGAGCGCCACGCGCTCATGAAACTGGAAGGCATCGAGAGTCCGGAAGAAGCGAAGGCGTGGTACCGCTGGGAGCTGTGGGTCCCGCGCGAGCAGGCGTGCCCGCTGCGCGAAGGTGAGTACTACACCGCCGACCTGCACGGGCTGCGGCTGGTCCACGCAGACGAGGAAATCGGCACCGTGGTGGCGGTGTGGGACAGTGGTGCCGGCGATCTGCTGGAGATAGAACGGCCGGACGGTTCGCGCGTGATCGTGCCGTTTCTCGAGCATTTTGTCGGTGAAGTCGACATCTCCGCCGGCGTAGTTGAACTCAAAGCGCCGTGGGTTCTGGAATGAGCGGTTCCGCGATGCGATTCACGCTGCTGACGCTCTTTCCGGAGCCGATCGAGTCCTACTTCGCCTCGTCCATCATGGCGCGGGCGGTGGAGAAGGGGCTCGTAGAGTACCGCTGCGTGAATATACGCGATTTCGCGTTGGACACGCACCGCACCTGCGACGACGCGCCGTACGGCGGCGGAGCCGGAATGGTGCTGAAGGCGGAGCCGCTCGCAGCGGCGCTCGATTCCGTTGGGGCGGGGGAGATCCACACGGTCTACCCGACGCCGGCGGGAAGACCGCTCACCACGGAAGTGATCGATCGCTTCTGCGCGCAGCAGGAACTGGTTCTGATCTGTGGTCGCTACGAGGGTATTGACCAGCGGATCATCGATCTTTATGTTGACGACGAAGTCAGCATCGGCGATTATGTGCTGAGCTCGGGCGAGCTGGCCGGGCTGGTGATTGTCGATGCGGTATACCGCCATCTGGACGGCGTAATTGCCAGCGAATCGCTGGAGGAAGAGAGTTTTCAGGACGGGCTGCTGGAATACCCACACTATACCCGCCCTGAGGTGTTCCGTTCGCGCACGGTACCGGAGGTCTTGCTCTCCGGCCACCACGAACGCATCCGGAACTGGCGCATGCAGCAGAGAATAGAGAAAACCCGCCGGATGCGGCCCGACCTCTACGAGGCATGGCTCAAACGGACCGAGGGGAAGGACAAGGAGTAGCAAAATGGACATGATAAAGGCGCTTGAGAACGAGCAGATCCGCGACGATGTGGAAAACTTCCGCATCGGAGATACCGTGAAGGTTCACTTCAAGATTGTTGAAGGCAAGACCGAGCGGGTACAGGTCTATGAAGGGCTGGTAATTGCCAAGAACAACGGCGGTCTGCGCAAGACGTTTACCGTGCGCAAGATCTCCTATGGCGTGGGCGTTGAGCGTGTCTTCCCGATGCACTCACCGCGAATCCAGAAGGTAGAAGTGACCCGCCGGGGTCGCGTGCGCCGCGCCAAGCTCTACTACATCCGCGACCGCGTTGGTAAGTCGGCCAAGGTAAAAGAGCTCATTCGCAAGAAGACCGACAAAAAGGCGAGCGCCCAGTAGCGCTACCGCCACTGCCGTGCGACCGGCCCCGCGTCAGCCGGCCTCGTGCCGCCGAGTCAGCCGGGCTTGTGCCGGCGCGTCAGCCGGCCTCGTGCCGCCGAGTCAG
>PWMO01000537.1 GCA_003558175.1 Spirochaetaceae bacterium | reverse complement strand
GGTGACTGGATGCCGTCGTCATTGGTTACAAGTATGTGCGGGCGTGTGCGGGTTGATTCCGTGTTGCGTGAGTTTGCCATTTCTGTTCCTTTGCCGGACATTGTATGACACTTCACACGACAAGGGCAACACGTCGTCACCCGACACGCGCAGCCGCGGACCTCTGTTCTTGCGCGAGCCGGTTCTCACCTCAGCGCCGCGCCCGCAATGACTCCCGAAGCGCGGCAAAATCCTGACCGACCTGCCGTGACTCATCCAGCAGCGGGTTGTAGGGACCGCCCGCCATGTAGGTGGCGATAATTCCCCCACTGGAGCCGGCTGCTCCGGCTCCATCAGCCGTGCCCGTTCCGCGCGGTTCCGCGGCGGAACCGGTCCCCGGAACGCGTTTCTCATCACGAGTGAGAAACTGTTGATCGGTGTAGAAGAGCTGGTCGGGACTCAGGATCTCGTCTTCGATCTGTATCGTCAGCGCCTCGGCCCGCGCGGGTGTCAGGCGTTCGGTGCGCCGGATCTCTTCGGTGATCTGCCACAAGAGATTCACCTGCGCGCCGTTCAATGACAGAATTGGCACCTCTTTCTCCATGCGGAGAACGAAGGTAAACAGACGCCCGAGATCCGACACCACTTCAAGCTCTTCGCGCACGCGCTGCATGGCGGCGGGATCGCTCCCCTGCTGGCTCCATGCCGGAGCGCTTACCGCGGTAACCATCAGCAGCACGACCAGCGTGACGGTTGTAGTGCGGACTGCTGTCGTCGGCGTCTTCCCTGGACTCCTCTTTGTTCGGTTCATACCTTCCCCCATTGTTGTCTCCTCAATTCCATGCATCGCTCACTTCTCATCACTCGTATCTCAGCGCCTCGATCGGGTCGAGTCGCGAGGCGCGATACGCCGGGTATCCACCGAAGAACAGGCCCGTGGCCAGCGCGAACGAGAAGGCCAGCAGCACGGACTCGGGAGTCACCAGCGACGCCAGTCCGCCAAACCGTTGTGCGCCCCACGAGAAGAGGTTTCCCAGCAGCACGCCGATCGTTCCGCCACCGGCCGACAGAATAATCGCCTCAGTCAGAAACTGGGTCATGATATGTCGCGGTTTAGCACCCAGCGCCATTCGCACGCCAATCTCTCTGGTGCGTTCGGCGACCGAAACCAGCATGATGTTCATAATCCCAATGCCCCCGACCAGCAGGCTGATGGCGGCGATGCCGCCGAGGAGCAGGGTGAACGTATCGGCCACTCCGGTTACCGTGCTGATCAGATCCATCTGATTGGCAATGTAGAAGTTGGCAAACTCCATCGAAGGCACCCGCCGCAGGGAGAGTAGCTCGCGCTCGATGATCTCCTGCAGTTCGTACATCACCTCCGGCGACGCCGCCTGGACGTTGATGATCGCGTAGTTGTCCGATCCCGAAAGCGAGCGCCGATAGGTCGAAAAAGGTATCAGAACCGACGCATCCTGGGTCGGTGAGCCCTTCTCTTCCATTATGGCGACTACTTGAAACGGAAACCCGTTTATCCGGATGGTCTGGCCCAGCGGGTCCCGGCCGTCCGGGAAGAGATCGCGGTACACCTGCACCCCAATGGCGGCGACGTTGCGACGGCTCTCCACGTCCAGCTCGGTGAAAAATGCCCCGTAGACCGGGCGGAAGTTGCGTACGTCAGGGTAATCCGGGTCCGTGCCGATGACGGTTGCGGCAGCATTGCGGTTCTCAACCTTCAACTGAGCGTTCATCGAAGACTCAGGTGCGGTCTTTGTCACCAGCTCTTGCGGCAGTGAATCGAGAAACGTCAGGTCTTCGCGGGTCAGCATGGGGGCGATATTGGTTGTTCGCTGCCGCACCAGGGACGTGCCCCGCGGTTCACCGGAGTAGATGATGAGCAGATTGGCGCCGAGATGGCTGAGGCGCCCTTCAACGGAAACCCGAGCGCCCTGTCCGAGGGCGGTGAGGCCAATAACCGACGCTACGCCGATCATCACCCCGAGCGCAGTGAGAAAGGCGCGCCCCTTGTTTGAGAGAATGCTGCGCAGAGACATGGCGCCGTTCTCCCACAGCATGATCATCTGTGCGCCAAGCTTCATTGCACTGCCTCCTCTCTGCGATTATCGATCAGCCCGTTGCCGACGATTCGGCCGTCGAGCAGCCGGAACGATCTGCCGGTTTGCGCGGCCAGAGCGGGGTCGTGCGTGACCAGAATAACGGTGACGCCGTCACGGTTCAGCCGGTGAAAGAGATCCATGATCTCTCCGCCGGTTCTGGTGTCCAACGCGCCGGTGGGTTCATCGGCTAGAATGACCGACGGTCCGCCGACCAGCGCGCGCGCGATGGCAACCCGCTGACGCTGGCCGCCGGAGAGCTCGCTTGGAAGGTGGGTCATGCGGTCGGCGAGACCGACGCGTTCCAGCATCTCTTCGGCGACTCTGCGCCGAGCGCGCGCTCCTCTGCCGCGGTAGATGAGTGGCAACTCCACATTCTCCAGCGCCGTCGCTCGGGGGAGCAGGTTGAAGTTCTGGAACACAAACCCGATCCGCAGGTTGCGGATTTCGGCCAGTTGGTCGTCGGAGAGTTCCGCAACCGGTTCCCCGGCGAGTACGTACTCTCCGCGATCAGGGGTGTCGAGGCAGCCGATGATGTTCATCAACGTCGACTTTCCCGACCCGCTCGGCCCAACGATGGCCACAAACTCACCCGCCGTGATGTCCATCGAGACCCCGTCCAACGCGTGAACGACCGTGGGCCCCATCTCATACTGCTTGTGAATGTCGCGGATGCGGATCATCGTCCACCTCCGCCGCCACCGCCGCCACCACCGCCGGGAACCGGCATCGGCAGGATCGATCCGCTTGAAGGCTGCTGGGCAGACGAGTCAGGTGCAGCAACGGGCACTGTTGGCAGCGCACCCGCCTGGCTCGGAAGCTTCACCAGTTCTCCCTCGGACAGCCCGTCCAGTACGACAATTGAAGCTCCGTCGGTGGCGCCAACTTCAATCCGGCGGGTCTCCACCTCGTCACCCAGCACCACGTCAACGTAGCTTCGCGAGCGTACCGTAGAGACCGCACGGGCAGGGATAACCAGACCGCTGTCGCGGGCGAGGAGCACTACCAGGTCGGCGCTCATTCCTGGTTTGAATCGGCCTTCAGAGTTGTCCGCCGTTGCGGTAACGCGGAACACCGAAATATTCTGGATGATCTGGGCTTCGGGGCTGATGCTTTCAAGGGTGGCGCGCAACGGGTTTCCCTCCAGCGTATCGCTGCGAATGCTGACCGGCATCCCCACCTCAATTCTGTTGATGTCGTATTCGTCCACCTCTGCGGTGAACCGCAGCCTGGAGAGGTCGCC
>PWMO01000536.1 GCA_003558175.1 Spirochaetaceae bacterium | reverse complement strand
GACCGCAGGTTGATCCCCGCGAGCGCGTACAGGCGTTCGTCGTCGAGGTCGATTTCCTGCTGCATCCCGGGTGGCGCAGGAACCACGAACTCCAGATCGCCGCGCACGATGTCCAGTTCCGCACCGGCCCAGGGAAAGATCACCAGCTGCGCCCGGTCACTGGAGAGCGGATACTGTTTGCCGGCGCGCAGAAAGGGGGCGATGATGGCGGTCTGCAGCGCGAAGTCCTGCAGTGTGACACTGGTTCCGGTCCCCGGCTGGACAACGTCAACGTTGTCCCCGGCGTCGATATCGAGCGTCAGGAGTTCAAGCCCGCCGCCCACTACCAGGTTTCGCAGCGGCCCAATATCGAAGTAGAAATCGACATTCGAGTGCAATCCCCAGAGCGTGGCGTAATTCACGTCCGGAGCGTGGTACAGAAACATGTTGCCTTGAAAGCTGCCGCGGCGAATCCACTGTGCGTAAAGCCCAAGCATCAGACCGGTATCGGTCAGCTCGATATCGCCCATGTCGGAGCTGCGCTCGTAGACGTTGGTAAGCCACCCGGCGTAGGGCGCCACGATCCTGATATCGCCAGGCGCGTCAGACCAGGCGGATTGGGCTATCGCAACGGCCAAAACCAGCACAAAGAACGAAACGGACAAACGGCGATACAACACGATCGGCTCCTTAGGTGATCAATTCAATAAAGTATACGCCAGTATAGAATAGGTCTCCTCAGGCTGCAAGCCTTCATTGTTGTCCATGTTGTCCATCATGCCCGGTCCGCTGCGCCGGCTCCAGACTTCGTGTTGACCGTAACTGATATATTAAGTATCGTGTGCCAGACGTACCGGATCATTCTTGAATGAAGTTGGCTTTGCGCAATCCAGATCGGCGACTGCGACCGGCTTCATCCGCGGGAATCAGCATTCAACCACAAGGAGAGAGATATGAAGGTATTACTAGTCGGGGGAACCGGCGTCATAAGCAGCGGAATCGTTAAGCAGCTGGTGGAAGACGGACATGATCCGGTCGTGCTGAGCAGAGGCTCACGCAAGCCGTCTCGCGACGGTGTCGCTACGCTGGTAGCGGATAAGGGTGATCGCGCGGCGTTCGTAAAGCAGATGCAGGATCAGCGCTTTGACGCGGTAATTGACATGATCAGCTTTAACGCTGATGACGTTCAGATCACCATCGAGGCGTTCGAAGGCCGCACCGATCACATCGTCGTCTGCTCCACTATTGCCGCCTACAAGCGACCCTACGCGTCGCTGCCGGTACGCGAAGACGCCGAGTCGCTGTGGGATGACCCCGACTTTGGCTACGCATACAACAAGGCACAGATGGAAAAGACCGCGATGGCGGCCTGGACGGAGCGCCAGGTGCCGATTACGCTGATCAGACCGTCTCTGACCTTCGGAGTCGGCGGTGCAAACCTGGGAACACTGCGCCAGAACTACGGGATCGTTGATCGCATCCGCCGCGGCAGGCCGCTGGTCCTGTTCGGTGACGCCTGCCAGGGTTTCTCGTTCACCTTCGTTCCAGACCTGGCGCGCGCATTTGTCGGGGTTCTGGGCAAGAGTGCGGCGTTCGGCCAGGCGTATCACGCCACCAGTGAAGAACCAACCATCTGGAAAGACTTCTATCTGACCTTCGGTAGACTGCTGGGCAAGGAGGTCGAGCTTGCCTACATCCCCTCCGCCTACCTGAAAGAAGCCAAACCGGAGCTGTTCGCGCACCTCAATCTGGAAAAAACCTACGACGGGCTGTTCAGCAACGACAAACTGCGCAGCATCATTCCCGGATTCAGAGCTCAGATCACGCTGGAAGAGGGATTGCGCGACATGCTTACCTGGTGGGAAGAATCAGGTGCCACGGCGGATCCCGAAAAGGACCGCATGGAGGAGCTGCTGGCGGAACACGCCCATCGTCTGCGCGATGACCTCAAGAAGGCGCTTGCCTGAGCCGACGCTCCGAGCGCACCGGGCACCCCCCCCCCTGACAATTTTACTCAGGTTTGCTGACAGTCCGCCCTCGTTAGTGGTACCTTTTCTGTTGTAAACAGGAGGGACACGTGTTTTCCATGACATCGCGGCTCTGCCGCATCGGCTTCTGGATGGCGCTGGTGCTCGTCTCGGCACTTCCGACAGCGGCGTCCGGACGAGCGGAAACGGTCGACTACACATACGAGGCGTTACTGGAGCAACTGCTCGAAGACGAGATATCCTATCCGGTCACCTTTTCGGACGACGAATGGCGTGAGCGGCTTTCGGACCAGGAATACGCGGTGCTGCGCCGCGGGCGCACCGAGTACGCGTTCACCGGTGAATACGAGGACTTCTACGAGCGGGGAACCTACCATTCGCGGGCGACCGGGCAACCGCTGTTCAGCTCCGAACACAAGTACGATTCTTACACCGGATGGCCAAGCTACTGGCAACCGATTGATCCGGATGCGGTGCTGCACAAGCCGGATTCGAGCTACGGTGTGCTCACGATCGAGGTGGTCGACAGCTTGAGCGGGTCACACCTGGGACACGTCTTCCCCGATGGCCCCGAGCCGACCGGCCTGCGCTACTGCATCAATTCAGCCGCACTCATCTTTGTTCCCGACGGGGCAGAGCCGCCGCCGATCGTACAGGAGTACATGAGCCGATTTGCAAACAGTGAACGATGAACAGTGAACAATGAATAACAGACGATGACCGGGCTAACGGTCAAATGGCAGTATGGAGAATTGAACGGCTGCCTGGCGCGGCGTCAATAAACGGCCGCGCCAGGCCCACTGCTCACAACGGAAATCAATCAGCACCCGGATTGGCTGCCGCTCTTTTCCTTTTCAGAGCGGCCGCCTCTCAGACGGGAAGTGGAGCGCCCTCTCGCTTCTGGTCCAGCTTCATTCCGATGTACTCGCTCGCTACTACAAACACAACCAGGATCGTTCCCGCAATCTGCGTCCACATCCACGGCGCAATGAGCAACGGTGCACCCGCGAACAGCAGAATGTACTTGAACCAGCTGAGCCTGCGGAACAGCCACCCTTCTCCGATCCCGGCCAGACAGATTACCGTTAACAGGGCACCAACAATCGCGCCGGCAATCTGTATCCCCGGCGCGTCTCGTGTTACCAGCATCGGCCAGAACGCAAAGTAGAACGGCACCACGTATCCGGCGATACCGAGCCGCATGGCGGTAAACCCGGTCTTCATCAGGTCCGACCCGGCGATGCCACACCCCACGAACACGGCCAGAGCAACCGGTGGCGTGATGGCCGAGACTCCGCCCCAGTAGTAGGCGAACAGGTGAGCCGCCAGCGGCGGCAGTCCGGCCTCGACCAGACCGGGAGCAACCAGCGT
>PWMO01000486.1 GCA_003558175.1 Spirochaetaceae bacterium | reverse complement strand
GTGGAAAGGGAGGCGCTTGCGCCGTACGCCGACGTGGTTCTCGAGTCGATTGCCGATCTGCCGCAACTGCTGGGCATTGGCTCGGGTCTAGCGCCGGCTCTACGCTCCGCCCCGTGCGGCAGATAGGAACCGGCCCGACGTCGAAACCGACCTGCCGTCGGCACCTATCCGATACTGACCAGAACCAGGCCGCCGGTAAGTGCGATCGTGGCGCAGAGCCGAATCACCCCAACCCGTTCGCGAAGCACGAGAATCCCCAGCAGAACCCCGATGGGGAGTCCCGCCTGCCGGAACGCAACCACGTAGCTGACGTCGGTGGCGTGCGCCATGGCCAGCAGAACGAGTCCATAGGTCCCATGAATCAATAGACCTATAAATATTGGAGTAAGAAAGGTAATTGGTCCTCCGTTGCTGACGCTGCGACGAAGGCCCCGTCTACGTTTCGTCCTTCGCGGCATGCAGGCGAGCCAGATTACCGCCGACCACGCCTGGAGCATGAGGTAGAGAAGCGCTATTTCGACCACCGCAAGCTGCTCGCCAAGATACTGCGGCCTGCGCAGCGTGCGCAGTGCCAGATCGTCCACCACGGAATAGCCCGTGGTGCCGATTGCCGCGAGTACCGCAAACGCCGTCATGCGGTTGAGGTATGTTCGTGGCGTGATGGTACGCAGATCGTTCACCGGCAGCAGGAAACTTGCGCCGGCCACCAGTACAATGCCGAGCAGCGCCGGCGGACCCAGCTGCGCCGCGTGCCCGCGCACGAACGTTACACCGGTCACCAGTAGTACCGGGAGCGCGCGCACGGTAGGGTAGGCAATCGACAGATCTCCGTGGCGATACGCAGCGGCCAGCCCGCCAAAATAGAGTGCCTGAAAGAACCCGGCCAGGCCGACCAGCAACCAGACTGAAGCGGGAATTCGCGGCAGGTATGGAGCGTACAGAATCGCAAGCGGCGAGAGTAACAGCGCACCAGCCACCAGCGGGCTGAAGAATCCCGGGTCGACGTCGGCTGAACGGGCGCCGATCCTGCGCTTGCCGAGCACGTTCCACCCGGCATGCAGAAATGCCGACGCCAGGACAAAAAGGACCGCGGCCGGCGTCATTGAGCCGCGGAAGCTCCGCGGATGAGGCGGTTGGCGCGGCTGGAATGCTCGGCCGGACCGTCTACCGAGCCTGCTGCATCTACCGGGTTGCCGGACCGGTCCTGGGCCGCGCCGGGGCCGCCGGCGGCGGCCGCGCTATCGCCGGCGGACGACAGCAGCGCGCCGACAGCTTCGGCAACAACCGGAACGGAAAAGTAGTGGCCCTGAAACGCGTAACAGCCGTTATCCACAAAGTAGCGAAGCTGTTCTTCGGTCTCTACGCCTTCGGCAACCAGCCGCAGCCCGAGCGAGTGACCCAGGTTAATGATTGCACGAACGATCTTCTCGTGCCCGGCTTCGGCCAGCCGGCTGACGAAGGAGATATCGATCTTGAGAATATCGACGGGAAGCCGGGTCAGGTAGCTGAGAGATGAATAGCCGGTGCCGAAGTCATCAATCGCAACGGACAGCCCCGGGAAACGGTTCTTGAGTGTCTGGAGGGTCTGGATCGAGCGTTCCGGTGAGTTCATTACGCACGTTTCTGTGATTTCCAGAATAATCCGTGCAGGATCGATCCCCGTACGCCCAATCGCACTGCCGATGCTTTCCACCAGATCGGAGCGCTCAAATTGCCGCGCGGAGAGGTTAACCGACACCGCCGGCGCAACACCGTCAATAACAGGCCAGAGCTGCGCCTGTCGGAACGCGGTCTCGATCGCCCAGCTTCCGAGAGGCATGATCATTCCGGTCTCTTCGGCCACGGGAATAAAACGAGACGGAGGAATTTGGCCCTGTGTCGGATGATTCCAGCGCAGCAGCGCTTCCATCGCCAGCGTGGCGCCCGACTCACTGACCATCGGTTGATAGCTGATACGGAACTCGTTGCGTTCGAGCGCGGTGCGGATACCCTGTTCGATCTGCCAGCGGTCATGCGCTTTCTCGTCCAGCGACTGATCTTAAAAGGCGAACGTGTTCTTGCCGTTGTCTTTGGCGAAGTACATCGCCAGGTCGGCCGCCTTGGTGGCAGCGGTTATGTTTTCGCCGTCATCGGGGAGTACTGCAATTCCAATGCTGACCCCGACGCTCACCGTAGTTGCCGATTGGCCGTTGATCGACAACTGGAAGGGACGTCGAATTGCCCCCAGGATATTGTTGGCAACCACCGAGGCACCGCGTCGGTCATGGATAAAGCTTATCAGTACAACAAACTCATCGCCGCCGAACCGATAGACCGAGTCCGATTCGCGCAACGTCTTTCGCAGGCGCGTCGCCGTCTGAACCAGCAGCTGGTCTCCAGCGTCATGGCCGATGGTGTCGTTGACCTGCTTGAAGCCGTCTAGATCAAGGAACAGCAACGCAGCCTTGCCGGCGTCGAAGACCGCCGAAGCGTCGAACAGCCGACGCATGTCCTGTTCAAAGAGATCGCGGTTTCCCAGTCCGGTCAGCTGATCATGAAACGCCAGATGTCGCAAGCGTCGCTCGGCATTCTTGCGCTGCGTTATGTCACGAACGATGCAGGTGAGAGTGCGGCCGCGGTAATCCCTGGAGTTTCCGAACGACATCTCCATCGGGGCGACGCCGCGGTGCTTATGCTGTCCGAGAACTTCCATGGTGTTGGCCATTCCCAGCTTGCGCCGATCCTGATCGTCAACGATGAAATAGCGCCTGAATTGCGGCTCGCAGCGCTCGAACACCGAATCGGGGAAGAGTACCGCGAAGTTGGCGCCTTTCAGTTCGTGCGGCTCAAACCCGAAGGTGGACTTGACCGCTGAGTTGGCAAATACAATCTCGAACGCTTCATTGATTCGCACAATCGCCTCAGCGATTGTCTCGGAGAGTGCGTCATAGTTGTCCCGGCTTTCGCGCAGCTGCTCGAGCAGGCCGTGGTACATTGAGAGATCACGCATAACCACAAACGCGGAATGGTCATCTCCGGCGACCGAAGCCACCACCGCCTCAACGGAGAACGGAGCGCCGGTGGCGGGCAAAAGCCTCAACAGAACCATGTCGTCAGGATTTGCCGGAACGAGATCTGCCATCTGCTCGCACTTGACCCGGATGCGTTCGGAGAAGTTCGGACGGTAAGGGGCTTCCACCAGGTTGAGAAGTGACCGCTGACTAACCTCATCCTCCTGCTGACCAAGCCGCTCAAGAAACGCGGGATTGGCCGACTTGATGGTGCCGTCAGGTGCCACCAGACAAGCAAGGTCAACAGAGGCCGACACCGCTGAATCGAAGCCCGCTTCTTCCAGGTCAAT